>JAAZUX010000177.1 GCA_018623955.1 Flavobacteriaceae bacterium
GCAGTTATGACATTTTAATCTTTGAAACCGAGAGGTGGGAAATGTCCTTCAACCCTCAATTGAGTTTTTTGATGAGTGAACAAACCATTAGCGAACAAATTGCCTCCGGGTTTTTCACAACGCAAACAGTAGACAGAAATGTGTTCGACCTGATCAACACCCAAATCAGCATCCCCCTTGAATTGGACAGAGGAAATTGGGATTTTCAATTGTCCTACAATATCAATTTACCCAAGGCTTTGGCCAATGAGAGCAACTTAAGTCCAACGGGTTATTTCTCTTTTTCAATAGGATATTTCTCTACCCTCTGAATTCTTTTTAACCAATACTTTGTTAACTTTGGCTAAAAACCAAATTATGTATAAATCCCAAAAACTTTTTGTAGGATTAATTTTTGTGGTTACACTTTTGGTGGGTGCTTGTCAGACTCCTTCCACACCATACGTAAAAGCACCCTTTACGGCCTTAGATACCTTAGCGACCAATGATTGGTGGAACCGTAAAATCAGTAAGATCATCGACATGAAGGTGCCTAGGGATCAGGTCGTCGCTTTTGGGATTTACACCACTTCAAACAATACATTAAAGCTCTCTGCCCAGCTTTTTCCCCTACATCCGGAAGAGAGTAGAACCGTAAGATTGTCCCTCTATCAAAATGACCAATGGGAAGAAGTTCAATCTCAAGAAGTCAATGAGATCGGATGGTCTGCCTTGTTTAGAATTGAAAATTGGGACATGAATCAATCGGTAAAATATAAATTATCCCATGGTCAAAATGCCAGTTTCGAGGGAACCATAAGAAAGGATCCTAAAGAAAAAAGTGAAATAACGTTAGCGGCTTTATCCTGTAACAGTAATAAGGACAGAGGCGACAGAGAGGAATACGTTAAAAACATCAATGCATTAGACCCCGACTTTGTATTTTTTGCCGGAGATCAATCCTATGACCACAAGGAACATACGGCCGCCTGGTTAAAGTTTGGGATACAGTTTAGAGAAGTTTTTAGAAACCGCCCTTGTGTTACCATTCCCGACGATCACGACATAGGGCAGGGCAATCTGTGGGGCGAAAGCGGTAAAAAATCAATGCGCAAAGACGGCAATGATGGGGGCTATTATTTTCACCCCGAATACGTCAAAATGGTAGAAAGGGCTCAAACCGCCCATTTGCCGGATGCTTATCACCAAGCTCCTTTGGAGCAGGGCATCAAAGCCTATTTCACCAGCCTAAAAATTGGAGGGGTGGATTTTGCCATCATAGAAGATCGAAAATTCAAGTCCGGGCCCAATGGAAAAATCCCCAGACAGGGGCCCAGGGCCGACCATATCAATGACCCCAATTACAATCCCGAGTCCATCAATTTACCCGAATTGGTTTTACTGGGAGATTTACAGCATCAATTTTTGGAAGAATGGGGGAGTGATAGAAGCTCTCAAATGAAAGCCGTTCTATCCGCTACCGGATTTTGTGGAGGGGCCCATTTGCATGGAAAAGCAAGTAATCGCCTTCATGCAGATTTGGATTCCAACGGATGGCCCCAACACGGAAGGAACAAGGCCCTCAGCCTGATCCAAAAAGCCGGAGCGGTTCACATCGCCGGAGACCAACACCTGCCCACCGTTATTCATCACGGCATAGAAGCCTTTGAGGACGGCCCATGGGCTTTTGTAGTTCCTGCCATTGTCAACAACTACTACAGCAGATGGTGGTGGCCCGAAGACGAAATGCCCGGCGAAAACAACAACGACGCCCTCCCATGGACAGGTCGCTATCTCGACGGTTTTAAAAATAAAATTACCATGCATGCCTATGCCAATCCGGATTCCAATTCCAACGGCGCAGGATTTGGTTTTGTCCGATTTAATATTGAAAAAAAGCAAGTCACTTTCGAGTGCTGGCCCAGAAACGAAGACGTATCTCAGTCCGATGCAAAACAATTTACAGGTTGGCCCATAACGGTCAAACTATAGACCTCAGATGAAAAAACTTTTTTTAATTTCCATACTCTTGTTTTTTGGCTGTTCTGAGCCCCCCCAAAAAACAGTCACCCGCCCCAATGTACTTTTTATCTTGGTGGATGATTTGGGGTGGAAAGATCTGAGTTGTTATGGAAGTTCCTTTTATGAAACCCCCAATATTGACCGATTGGCCGATATGGGCTTTCGTTTTTCACAGGCCTATTCCGCGCATCCCGTTTGTTCCCCCACACGTGCTGCCATCATGACGGGCAAACACCCCACCCGATTAAACATCACAGATTGGATTCCCGGCCAAAACCCCCAAAACCGAAAACTACTCGGGCCCACTGATCTTCATGCTTTGCCATTGGAAGAGACCACCTTAGCCGAGGCCCTGCAACAACAAGGTTATAAAACTTTTTTTGCCGGAAAGTGGCACTTGGGGGACGAAGGGTTTTTTCCCGAAGATCAGGGGTTTGAAATCAACAAAGGAGGGCACCACAAGGGCTCGCCCCCGGGGGGATATTATTCGCCCTACAAAAATCCTAAATTAGAGGATGGTCCTGAAGGAGAACATTTGACGGATCGGCTTACCGATGAATCGCTCAGGTTTATTTCTCAAAATCAAGAAAATCCCTTTTTACTCTACCTCTCCTATTATACCGTTCACACTCCCATTCAAGCCCACCGAGATCACTTGCCAAAATTTCAGGCCAAAAAGAAAACACTCAAAGACACCTTAGCCATTAAAAACAAAGATCAAGGCGGTTATACGGTACAAAATCAATACAATTCTGATTATGCCTCCATGGTATATGCCCTGGACAAAAATGTGGGCAGATTGATCGATCAATTGGAAGCCCTAGAGTTGATAAACAATACACTGATCATTTTTACCTCTGACAATGGTGGATTGACTACTCTTGAAAAAGAACATCGAACTGCCCCCACCAGTGTTTTGCCACTGCGAGCAGGAAAAGGATGGGTCTATGAAGGAGGGATCAGAGTTCCCCTGATCATCAAAACCCCGCATAACAAGATCGCTAAAGTCATTGACCGCCCGGCTGTCAGTATGGACTTTTATCCCACCATTTTGGAGTACGGCAATATTTCAACACAGCCCGACCAACATCGGGACGGCATCAGTCTAAAGCCACTTTTGGAGGGTAAAACCGATAAAACCCACTCCATCATGGTTTGGGATTTTCCCCATTATCACGGCAGTGGCTGGACGCCCGGTAGAGCTTTGCGCAAAGGCCCCTGGAAGGTCGTATATTTCTTCGAAGAGGATCGTTACGAACTCTACCAGATTGAGCAAGATCCCGAAGAAAAAATCGACTTGGCCAGCCAGGAAGGAGCCAAGCTCGACGAACTGAAACAATTGTTAAACGATTGGGTTCA
>JAAZUX010000178.1 GCA_018623955.1 Flavobacteriaceae bacterium
AAAGCTGGTTTTTGAAATCATTACTGATGGTTCCATTCATCCAAAAGACGCTTTGACCGAGGCTGCCAAAACACTCATTCACCATTTCTTGTTGTTCTCTGACGAGCGCATCACACTGGAAGCCGATGAGATTGCTCAGGCAGAAACTTATGATGAGGAGTCTTTGCACATGAGACAATTGCTCAAGACCAAATTGATTGACATGGATCTTTCAGTAAGGGCTTTGAATTGTTTGAAAGCTGCAGAGGTTGATACCTTAGGAGATTTGGTTTCTTACAACAAGAACGATTTGATGAAATTCAGAAACTTTGGTAAAAAATCATTGACAGAATTGGAAGAGTTGGTGGTATTGAAAGGACTGTCTTTCGGAATGGATTTGGCCAAATACAAGTTAGATAAAGACTAGATTTTTTTAGACAATAAATCATGAAACACGGAAAAAAAGTCAATCATTTGGGCAGAAAAGTAGCCCACAGGAAGTCAATGTTGGCGAACATGGCTTCATCATTGATTGAGCACAAACGGATCAGTACTACGGTAGCAAAAGCTAAAGCATTGAAGCAGTTTGTAGAGCCCTTGATAACGAAATCAAAAACCGATACGACCCACAACCGACGTTTGGCTTTTAGCGCATTGAGAAATAAATATGCTGTGGCAGAACTCTTTAGAGCTGTGGCTCAAAAAGTGGGTGATCGTCCGGGTGGATATACTCGTGTGATCAAAATGGGTAACCGTTTGGGTGATAATGCTTCTATGGCGATGATCGAGTTGGTGGATTTCAATGAGGTTTATAACAACGAAAAAGCCGCTTCCAAAAAATCGACAAGAAGAAGTCGCTCCAGAAATAAAGGAGCGAGCGCTGAAACTGCTGCTCATGTTGAAGAGGCTCAGGAACAAAGTGCTAATAATGCCGCTGAGGAAACTCCGGCTGTGGCGCCTAAAGCCAAAGCAAAGAAAACAGCAAAGACAGAGGATAAAAAAGCATCTGAACCTAAAAAAGAAGAAGATGAATAATAGCTTTTGTTGTTAATAATTTTAACTTTTATTAAAGGATAAGCTATTCAGTTTATCCTTTTTTTTATGTTATTTTGTGTCAATTATGTCTTACAAAACCAGAAAAAAAGCACTTTTATTATTGGCCGATGGTACTAAGTTTTTTGGAAAAGCTGTAGCTTCCGAAGGTACTCGTTTTGGTGAAATTTGTTTCAATACCGGAATGACAGGCTATCAAGAAATTTTTACTGATCCATCTTATTTTGGTCAGTTGATGGTAACCACAAATGCCCACATAGGCAACTATGGTGTGCATACAGATGACGCTCAATCTGACGGTATAAAAATCGCAGGATTGATTTGTAAAAATTTTAGTTATGAATATTCCCGTCCTTTGGCCGATCTTTCGTTGGAAGCCTATTTGGAGGAAAATGACCTTTTTGCCATCTCAGATGTAGATACCCGCGCTTTGGTTAATTACATCCGGGAAAATGGAGCGATGAATGCTGTTATTACTACCGATTTGGATCGAGAGGAGGCCTTGCAGAGAGAACTGGCTGAATTGCCCAGTATGGAAGGACTGGAATTGGCTTCTAAAGTTTCTACCAAAGAACCCTATTTTTTTGGTGATCCCGATGCTGAGTTTAAGGTTGCCGCCTTCGACTTGGGTGTCAAAACTAACATTCTCAAGCACTTGTCCAACAGGGGGATTTACATCAAAGTTTTTCCTTATGACACTACTTTTGATCAAATGCAGGAATGGGGCCCGGACGGCTTCTTTATTTCAAATGGTCCCGGTGATCCTGACCCACTTCACAGTGCTCAAAAGGTAGCCCAGGAGATTATCAAGCACAATCTGCCATTGTTTGGTATTTGTCTTGGACATCAGATCATTGCACTTGCCAATGGAATTCCCACTTATAAAATGTTTAACGGCCATAGGGGAATCAATCATCCTGTGATCAATTTGATGACCGGAAAAGGAGAAATTACCTCACAAAATCATGGTTTTGCGGTAGATAAGTCGGCTGCTGAGTCCCACCAAGACTTGGAGATCAGTCACCTGCACTTGAACGACCAAACGGTAGCAGGTTTGCGTATGAAAAATAAAAACTGTTTTTCTGTGCAGTATCATCCGGAGGCAGGACCAGGACCCAACGATGCAACCTATTTGTTTGATGAGTTTTATCAAAACATCAAAAATCATACAACAAAAGAATAACAACCATTTTAATTTAAACACTAATGAGCGTAATTATTGAAGTCCATGCACGGCAAATCTTTGATTCTAGGGGAAATCCCACCGTTGAAGTGGATGTCATTACAGAGAACGGAATTATGGGTCGCGCAGCAGTTCCCTCCGGAGCTTCAACCGGAGAACACGAAGCTGTAGAATTGAGAGATGGCGGAAAGACCTACATGGGAAAAGGCGTTTTTCAAGCCGTCAAGAATGTCAATGAGGTTTTGGCGGAGGAGCTAATAGGAGTATCTGTTTTTGACCAGAACAAAATCGACCAAACGATGATCGATTTGGACGGTACGCCCAACAAATCCAAGTTGGGAGCCAATGCCATTTTGGGGATCTCATTGGCCGCTGCTAAGGCAGCCGCCAATGAATTAGGTTTGCCTCTGTATCGCTATGTGGGAGGTGTTAGTGCCCATACTTTACCCGTTCCCATGATGAATATCATCAATGGTGGCTCGCATTCTGATGCACCCATTGCCTTTCAGGAATTTATGGTCATGCCCATCGGGGCCAAAAGTTTTACCCATGCCATGCAAATGGGATCTGAAATTTTTCACCACCTTAAAAAGGTTTTACACAGCCGAGGATTGAGTACTGCTGTTGGGGATGAAGGTGGTTTTGCTCCTACGCTCGACGGTACAGAAGACGCTCTGGAAACCATTTTAAAGGCCATCGAAAATGCCGGTTACAAATCCGGTGATGAGGTAAAGATTGCCTTGGATTGTGCTGCAGCCGAATTTTACGAAGACGGAGTATATGATTATACCAAGTTTGAGGGAGAAAAAGGGGTTAAGAGAACATCTGAAGAGCAGGCGCAATATTTGGCGGAGCTTTCTGAAAAATACCCCATCATTTCTATCGAAGATGGAATGGATGAAAACGATTGGGAGGGCTGGAAAGCCTTAACCGAAAAAGCTGGAGACCGAGTTCAGTTGGTGGGAGACGATTTGTTCGTCACCAATGTGACTCGTTTGTCCAGAGGTATTGAGGAAGGCATTGCCAATTCCATATTGATCAAAGTAAATCAGATCGGTACATTATCCGAAACCATTGCTGCTGTGGAAATGGCGCATAGAGCGGGTTACACCTCAGTGATGTCCCACCGTTCTGGTGAA
>JAAZUX010000015.1 GCA_018623955.1 Flavobacteriaceae bacterium
TCGCCTGCACCATTAACTACTGTAGTGTTGTCTTTGTCAATGGTTACTTTTTCGGCAGAACCTAGCATATCTATGGTAGTATTCTCTAAAGTGAAACCTCTTTCTTCAGAAATGACGGTCCCACCAGTCAAGATGGCAATGTCTTCAAGCATTGCCTTTCTGCGGTCACCAAAACCAGGTGCCTTTACAGCTGCAATTTTCAATGCACCGCGGAGTTTATTGACAACCAATGTAGCTAATGCCTCACCGTCTACATCTTCAGCAATTACAATAAGGGGTTTTCCGGATTGTGCAACTGGCTCCAATACAGGCAGCAAATCTTTCATGGCAGAAATCTTTTTGTCGTACAACAAAATGTATGGTGATTCCAGATCGGCTTCCATTTTTTCAGAATCTGTAACAAAATAAGGGGACAGGTAACCACGATCAAACTGCATTCCTTCTACAACGTCTACGTATGTATCTGTTCCTTTGGCTTCCTCTACGGTGATAACCCCTTCTTTACCCACTTTTTCAAAAGCTTCGGTAATCAAACTTCCGATGGTTTCGTCATTATTGGCAGAAATACTGGCTACTTGTTTGATTTTTTCTGAGGCATTTCCTACTTCTACAGATTGTTTACCCAAAGAATCTACGATGGCATTAACTGCTTTGTCGATACCTCTTTTAAGATCTAATGGATTGGCACCGGCGGCTACGTTTTTCAAACCTTCTTTGACAATGGCTTGTGCCAAAATCGTTGCAGTAGTGGTTCCGTCTCCGGCCAAATCGTTGGTTTTGGAAGCTACTTCCTTAACCATTTGAGCTCCCATGTTTTCAAGGGCATCTTCTAATTCTATTTCTTTGGCGACCGTTACTCCATCTTTGGTAACTTGAGGTGCGCCAAAAGATTTGCCGATGATCACATTTCTTCCTTTAGGGCCAAGGGTAACTTTTACGGCATTTGCCAATGCATCAACACCGCGTTTTATGCCATCCCGTGCCTCTAAATCGAATTCTATTTTTTTTGCCATTTTATTTGATTTTTTCTATTAAACAATTGCTAGTATGTCACTTTCTCTCATGATCAGATAATCTGCACCGTCGTGTTGAAGTTCGGTTCCGGCATATTTACCATAAAGTACATGATCCCCAACTTTGACTGTTACAGGGTTTTCAGCAGTTCCAGGGCCAACAGCGACCACGGTTCCTTTTTGAGGTTTTTCTTTTGCGGAATCAGGAATGATGATCCCAGAAGAAGTTTTAGTTTCTGCAGCAGCAGGTTCGATTAATACACGATCTGCCAGAGGCTGAATATTTACTTTACTCATTGTTAGTTATTTAATTTTAAGTTTATGATTTTTCACAAATCATGCCAAGCACAATATGTATGACAAATTGTGGCAATTCAGGGTTAATGCTGACAGCATGACACAAGGACTATTTTTGAGTATTGTCTTGGGGTACTTCGGGGATGGTTTCGGGTAAGGTTTCCGGTATCACTTCAGGAATCGGTTGTTCCACAGCATTGTCTTGCAACAGACGGGAGTCAGAGCTACCAGTATTGGTTCCAAGTGAAATGTTTGAAAGTAGAATCAGTACCAACAAAAGTCCTGCAAGTAACCAAGTGCTACGATCCAAAAAGTCAGAAGTCTTTTGGACTCCTCCCATTTGTTGTCCACCACCACCAAAAGATGAGGACAGTCCACCACCTTTAGGGTTTTGAACCATTACTACTAAAACGAGTAGAAAACAAACAAAAATGATTAAGGCGATGAAGATCGAAAAGCTTCCCATAGTATTTTATTGTTGTTGCAATTTCCTGATTTTCTGAATTTGCCCTGCAAAGAAAACATTTTTTTCCGGATATTTCAAACTTAAAATCTTGTAGGCGCTGATGGCTTTTTTATACTTTTTTTGTTTGAGCAGAACTTTGGCCAGGCTCTCAGTCATCAATTCTTCCGAATTAAAGTCTTGTTTGAGCACTGAGTCGATGGTTTCGGTTTTCCCCACGGGTGGGATTTTGGGGTCGGCTTCAATGAACCTATCTATAATCGATAATTTATCACTCAAAGGTTCTGATTTATCAGATTCTTTGGGCTGGATATTTTGGTTTTCTTCTGTGTATTGAATCCAATCTAAAAAACTCAGTTTGAGATCCTCTGAAACACGACTTGATTTCCTGGGCTGGGATTTTAACTTTTTTAATCTTTTTTCTGTTGCAGGGGCTTGAATACCCTTTTGAACTAATGGAGGGATATCTGCTACTTTAGTTTCCTTTATTTTGGATTTTATCTTTTGCTTCGCAGTTTTTTTAGGTGAGGATTCTGCCTCTGAATCAGATGTAGTTTTGGGCTTTTCCTCAGAGGTTTCTGTATCCCCAATGGGTGGTTTAACATCCGCGACCAAGGCCTTTGTTTTTTTTGTTGATTTAAATTTAGATTCGATATTTTGCTTTAGGACACCTCTATCCGCAGTGTAAAGCGCCAGTTGGTTGAGGGCCATGTCAAGATCATTTTTATTTTGATCTTTGAGGGACTTGGTGTAGAAAAAACGCGGTAGTTGAAAATACGGATATTTTTCAATGAGAAGTGCCATTTTAGAAACCAAGATTTCGTCTTTGGAATCATAGTTTTCAACCAACTTATCGAATGTCTCTCTATTCATTGGACTTACCACTTCGCCAGTGTTGCGTTAAAGATATCCTGGGTGATTCTCTCAAATATTTCGTCATGAGCCGAGCCCTGTATGTCATAAAGTTGTTTGTCAGCGGGAAAGTCATAAAAAAATGAAAATTGAGTTTCGAAATCGTCTTCTTCGTTATTGGTATTGAAATAGCGAAGGTTGACATTCATCGTCAGTCGGTTTTGAGCAGCGGTGAGGTTTGCAGTTGAGGTCATGGGGGTTATGCTGTATTGAGTAATTTCTCCTTCGTAAACCAAATCACCGCCTGAGTTGACCAAATTTAGATTGGTCTGCCCCAAAATAATGTCTTGAAGTGCTAGGGTAAAATCTCTGTCCAATCCGGGTTCAACCGTAGACCCTGGTCTACTGCCCGCTTGGTTTTCAAAAAAATTGACTTGGAAAGTCGATGCACCGGAAGGAATGGATGCTCCGGTAAAGGAGTAGATTCCGCAAGCTTGCACAACAAGAAGCAAAATCAAAAAAAGGTTAATTAATACTCTATTCATTTTCGTCGTCTTGTAGGTCAAATTGTTTGATTTTCCGATATAGGGTCCTTTCTGAAATACCCAATTCTTTTGCCGCTATTTTTCTTTTACCATGACTTCTTTTCAAAGCCTGCTTGATCATTTCAATTTCTTTCTCCAATAAAGATAAGGGTTCCTCTTCAATTACCGTTTCGGCATAATCGTATTGATTGATCGGAGCAGGGCTGCTGTGAACTTGAGGTTTGCTTTCCGGAGTAATGAATTCAACAGTCTTATTTTCATTTTCCTGCTCACCATAAATTTTTTTGATCAGTTCGGGATTGTTTTTTTGAACCGATGTCATGCTTTCATTCTCCATCAATTCATGGGTGAGTTTTTTCAAATCATTGAGGTCATTCTTCATGTCAAAGAGGACTTTGTAGAGAATTTCTCTTTCGGAGGAAAAATCAGCTTCTTTATCCGAGCGGTCAATCACTGCAGGAAGTTGAGACCCCGTATTGGGGAGATAATTTCTCAGGGTATTGGCATCGAGGGTTCTGTTTTTTTCCAAAACAGAGACCTGCTCTGCTATGTTGCGTAACTGTCGAATATTACCACTCCATCGGTATTGCTCCAAAATCCGTTGCGCACCGTCGTCCAGTCTAAGGGTAGGCATTTTATATTTCTGGGCGAAATCAGAAGCAAACTTTCTGAATAAAAGAGGGATGTCTTCCTTTCTGTCTCTGAGTGGTGGCAAGTGAATTTCTACCGTACTCAAACGGTAGTATAGGTCTTCTCTGAATTTCCCTTTTTTAATGGCTTCATTCATTTTTACATTTGTGGCTGCAACAATTCTTACGTCTGTTTTTTGAACTTTTGAAGAACCTACTTTCATGAATTCACCGTTTTCTAATATCCTCAGAAGTCTTACCTGTGTGGGCAAGGGAAGTTCTCCCACTTCATCGAGAAAGATGGTTCCACCATCGGCTACTTCAAAATAACCACTTCTGGTGGTGGTGGCCCCGGTAAAAGCCCCTTTTTCATGACCAAAAAGCTCACTGTCAATGGTACCTTCAGGAATTGCACCGCAGTTTACGGCAATGTATTTGGCGTGTTTTCTGGGTGAAAATTGATGGATTATTTTAGGAATATTTTCTTTGCCTACTCCACTTTCGCCGGTTACCAGAACAGTAATTTCCGTGGCAGACACCCGTAGGGCTTTTTCCAGAGCCCTGTTCAGACCGTCATCGTTGCCGATGATTCCAAAACGCTGTTTGATGTGTTGTACGGATTCCATAATATCAAATTGATGATGAAAGACCCATTGCGGTTCCGATCAGGGTGGCAGAAGTCACTTCTTTGATCTTAACGTCAACGAAATCTCCTACTTTATATTTTTCTTTTGGAAAAACAGCTACGGTATTTTGACTGGTTCTTCCACTCCAAAATTCACTGGATCTTTTGGAGCTTTTTTCAATGAGTACACATACTGTCTTTCCGATAAACTGTTTGGTTCTGTATTCACTGTGTGCCCTTTGTAAGTCTATGATTTCTTGAAGCCTTCTTTTTTTGGTGGGTTCAGGGATGTCGTCTTCAATTTTTTTGGCGGCCAGGGTACCGGGACGCTCTGAGTAGGCAAACATAAAACCAAAATCATATTTTACGTACTCCATCAAGCTCAGCGTGTCCTGATGATCTTGCTCTGTCTCTGATGGAAAACCGGCAATCATATCTTGAGAAATGGCACAATCGGGAATGTTTTTACGAATATTATCGATCAATTCGAAGTACTCCTCTCGACTGTGCTGTCGGTTCATTTTTTTGAGAATAGCGTTACTACCGGATTGCACAGGCAGGTGAATATAATTGCATATGTTGTCGAACTTAGCCATGGTGTGTATGACATCCAGGGACATGTCTTGAGGGTTGGAAGTGGAGAAACGAATTCTTATTCTGGGTTGGCTTTTGGCTACCAGTTCTAGTAGCTTAGAAAAGTTTACTGCTGTTTTCTGTTGAAGTAAGCTGGCTTTTGAAAAGTCTTTTTTCAGTCCACCGCCATACCACAGATAACTGTCTACATTTTGTCCCAATAGTGTAATTTCTTTATATCCATTTTGGGCCAATTGGGCAATTTCCTCCAATATGCTTTTTGGGTCACGACTTCTTTCTCTCCCCCTTGTAAATGGAACCACACAAAAAGTACACATGTTGTCACATCCTCTTGTGATGGTAACAAAAGCACTCACACCGTTGGTGGCCAACCTCACAGGTGCGATATCACCATAGGTTTCTTCCTTGGAAAGTATAACATTAACAGCCTCTCTCTCTGCTTCGGCTTCTCTCAAAAGATTGGGCAGGTCTTTGTAGGCATCTGGTCCAACCACTATGTCGACCATTTTTTCCTCCTCGAGAAACTTGTGTTTTAGGCGTTCTGCCATGCAACCCAACACACCGATTTTGAGATCTTTATTCTTACGTTTGAATCCATTAAAAAGCTCCAGCCTTTTTCTAACGGTTTGCTCGGCTTTTTCTCTAATTGAACAGGTGTTTACCAAAACCAAGTTGGCATTTTCCAATTTTTCGGTGAGTTCATAGCCCTCTTGGTTCAAAATGGAAGCAACAATTTCACTGTCAGAAAAATTCATCTGACAGCCATAGGATTCGATGTAAAATTGCTTTTTGGCTTTAAATATATTATCCTTTTTTTTTGACAAAACATCAGTATTAGACGAGGAACTCACCTTTGTCAGAGGGGCACCATTAAAAGCATATGGGTCTTTTGTCGTGATTTTTGTCATTACCTTCAGGATCAATCTTTCTGTTGCAAATATAATTAAAACTGCCTTTTTGTCATGTTTAAGTCAGGGATTAATTTCTTGATTTGACAGTGAAGAAGAGTTTATTCGAAAAGTGGGTCTTCAAAAATAAAATTCTCAAAAATAACAATGTTCAATGTTGATGAATTTAAATGCCTCCGATCAATCTTCAACTCTTAATGAATTTGAAAAAATTACAGCAGTTCATTGATATTAATAGGATTGTTAAAAAAAAACTACATAATTTTGCTTTCGAAAAAATGCAAACATGGCCAATAATCTTGTAATCGTAGAATCACCCGCAAAAGCAAAAACAATCGAGAAATTTCTCGGTAAAGATTTTAAGGTTGCCTCCAGTTATGGTCATATCGCAGACTTACCCTCCAATGAATTGGGAGTTGATGTTGACAAAGATTTTTCTCCAAAATACATCGTTTCATCAGAGAAAAAGAAAGTGGTTAGTGAACTGAAATCATTGGTAAAAAAAATGAAAACAGTTTGGTTGGCCAGTGATGAAGACCGAGAGGGAGAGGCCATTGCCTGGCACCTTGCCAATACTTTGGGCTTGAAATCGGACAGTACCAAAAGGATTGTTTTTAATGAAATTACCAAATCTGCTATTTTGGATGCCATTGAAAACCCCAGAGACATCAATTACAACTTGGTAAACGCGCAACAGGCCAGAAGAGTACTCGATCGTTTGGTGGGTTATGAATTGTCTCCTGTTTTGTGGCGAAAAGTCAAAGGGGGGTTGTCGGCAGGAAGAGTTCAGTCGGTTTCGGTAAGACTTATCGTTGAGCGAGAGCGAGAGATCAACGCCTTTGTTCCGCAACAAACTTTCAAAACACAAGCAATTTTTTCCACCCAACAGAATAAATATATTAATGCTTTACTTCCCAAGACATTTGATTCCTCTGAGGCAACAGAGGCGTTTTTGAATCTCAACAAGTCAGCTACTTTTAAGATTGATGCGATTGAAAAAAAACCAGCATCTAAAAGTCCAACAGCTCCATTTACAACATCAACATTACAGCAAGAGGCAGCGAGGAAACTTTATTTTTCAGTCAGTAAAACCATGAACATGGCGCAGCGGCTTTATGAAGCTGGATTGATTACTTATATGAGAACAGACAGTGTGAATTTGTCAAATGAAGCACAGCAAGGGGCGTTGAAACAGATTGAAAAACACTACGGATCAGCCTATAAAAAACCAAGAAAATATAAGTCTAAAAGCAAGGGGGCGCAAGAGGCCCACGAAGCGATAAGACCAACTGATTTCAGTAGGGCCAAAGTCAATTTGGATTACGACCAGTCCCGCTTGTATGAACTGATTTGGAAAAGAGCCATAGCTTCTCAAATGAGTGATGCGAAATTGGAACGAACTCAATTGAAAATAGCAGCAAGTACCCATTCGGAAAAGTTTGTTGCCAAAGGGGAGGTCATCACTTTTGATGGTTTTTTAAAGGTCTATTTGGAAGGGGTAGATGAAGAGTCGGATGAACAAAATGACTTGTTGCCGTCTGTCAAACAGGGGGAGCAACTCAACCTAAAAACCATGGAGGCCAACCAAAGGTTTTCTCGACCTCCTTATCGTTTTACAGAGGCCTCATTGGTCAAAAAACTAGAAGAGTTAGGGATTGGGCGTCCTTCAACCTATGCTCCAACGATTTCAACCATACAAAATAGAAAATACATTGAAAAAGGAACTTCTGAAGGGGAGTATCGTTCCTACACTCAATTGCAGTTGGTCAATAATGAAGTTATTTCCAAATCTTTGAAAGAAAAGGTAGGGGCCAATAAGGGAAAATTAGTCCCCACTGATGTAGGAACCATTGTCAATGACTTTTTGGTTGCCAATTTCACCAATATTTTGGATTACAGTTTTACCGCCAAAGTAGAGCAAAGTTTTGATCAAATTGCCGATGGATCTGAAAACTGGACCAGCATGATCAAAGGTTTTTACGATGGTTTCCACAAAACAGTGGATTTTGTAAAGGAAAACGCCACCAGAGAGTCTGGAGAACGAATTTTGGGGAAAGATCCCAAGTCGGGCAGGGTAGTAAAAGTCAGATTGGGACGTTTTGGGCCCATTGCACAAATTGGTGAACCCGAAGATGAGGAAAAGCCCATTTTTGTGAGTTTAGCTCCGGGTCAGCAATTGGAGTCCCTCGAGCTTGAAGATGCACTGGAACTGTTTAAGTTACCCAAGTCTATTGGAACATACGAAAATCAAGAGGTAACAGTAAATAATGGAAGATTTGGCCCCTATGTCAAATTTCTAGACATGTTTGTTTCCCTCCCCAAAGGAGAAGACCCCATGTCGGTCGAATTGGATAGAGCCATAGCTTTGATTGAAGAAAAAAGAGCAGCAAATGCCCCAATTTACACCTTCGACCAACTTCCCGTTACCAAAGGAAAAGGACGTTTTGGGCCTTTTTTAAAGTGGAATGGACTTTTTATTAATGTCAATAAAAAATACGATTTCGACAATCTTATAGATGAAGAAATTGAAACCTTGATCAAAGAAAAAATCCAGAAAGAAAAAGAAAAACTCATCAAAGAATGGCCAGAAGAAGCCATTAGAATCGAAAAGGCAAGATGGGGAAGATCCAATATCATCAAGGGCAGTAAAAAAGTGGAATTGGGAAAAGATATTGACCCTACCAAAATTACCCTCGAGGCAGCAATGCAATACTTAAAACCCAAAACGGCCAAAAAGAAAAAATGAGCCTTGAATCTCTTGTTCCTGTTTCAGAAGAGGCACTCTCCTCTATGGTATTACACCCCAAGCAGGCTTTGGGAAAAAATATTGAAATTCACACCGAACAGCAGGGTTTCCCAGACCTGAAAAATTCCAGCATCGCCATTGTAGGGATTTCTGAAATCAGAAATGCTTTCTTCCCCGCTTCAGTATACAAGCTTGAGGATTTTAGAAAGTCGTTTTACCGTCTTTTTCCAGGAAATTGGAGTTTTAAAATCTGTGATTTGGGTAATTTACCCAATGGTGCCAGTCCTGAAGATACCTACTTCGCACTAAAAGAAATCTGTATTCATCTTCGACAACTCAACATAGTCACCATAGTCATTGGAGGGAGTCATGACCTTATTTTTCCCATGTACCAATCCTATCAAGACAACAATCAATTGGTCAATATCGTATCGGTAGACAATCAATTTGATTTTTCTCAGGAGGAAGAATTGATCTCAGGCAGATCATACATGAGCCGAATCATCATGGATCAGCCCAATTTTTTGTACAATTTCACCAATCTGGGATTTCAAAGCTACTATATTGCCCAAGAGGAATTGGATTTGATGGAAAAACTTCACTTTGATTCCCTGAGGTTGGGCGTTTTGTTGGATGATGTTGCCCAATCCGAACCTTTTTTTAGAGATGCCAATATCGCCGGATTCGATATGAAAGCACTCAGCTGGCAAGCTCTTAGTCACCCTTCAGGTCCTCCCAATGGAATCGATGCGAGAACCATATGTGCTCTGGCTAGATATGCAGGAATCAGTGACCGAATAGATATTTTTGGAGCCTTTGAACTACTTAACACTACGGTTTCTCACCAATTATTGGCTCAAATTATTTGGTACTTTATTGAAGGTTTTAGCAGTAGATTTGATGAGTATCCAGTCTTGACCAGTAGCGGTTTTACCAAGTATACCGTAGCCTTATCCGACATGGAAATGGTTTTTTATCAAAGCGAAAAAAGCAATCGATGGTGGATGGAAATAATAAATCAAAGCTATCTGAATAATAAAAATAAAACAACTGCGTTATTACCTTGCACGCATGAGGATTATTTGGATGCATGCAATGACAAAATCCCCGATAAGTGGTGGAAGGCGACAAAAAGAATGTAGTTAACTATTTGAAATATAAATTCTTATTTTTGTCTTTAAAGCTGCAGGGGCATGTAGATTTTGATTGAGAAACATATATATAGTGAAAAAATATTTAGTTTTACACTTGTCTAATAAACACTTACTATCGCCTGTTGTGATGAAGAGACTTCTTATGGTCATCCTTGTAGTGCTCACTGTTTTCAGTTGTGGTAAGAAAA
>JAAZUX010000179.1 GCA_018623955.1 Flavobacteriaceae bacterium
GCTACGTCCCTTATGTAGTAGAAACCAGTATTGGTTTGGATCGGATGTTTTTAGTCCTCATGAGTAATGCATTGCAAACCGAAGATTTGGGAGAAGGTCAATCGCGAACGGTTCTGAAACTACCCCCAGCATTATCGCCATTTCAGTGTGCTATTTTGCCTTTGGTGAAAAAAGATGGATTACCCGAATTGGCTAAAAAAATCATGAAAGATTTGAGCCTCGATTTTAATTGCTACTACGAAGAAAAGGACAGTATCGGTAAGCGATACAGAAGACAAGATGCTATCGGAACTCCTATTTGCATTACAGTCGATCACGATAGTTTGAACGATCAAACCGTTACCATTCGATATAGGGACACAATGGATCAAAAGCGTGTTTCGTTGGAGGAGCTTCATGCAATTATCGAAAAAGAGGTCAGCATGAAAGCACTTTTGAGCGGTTTGGTTTAATCTGTACTCAGATTTATTTCTGAATTGATTGGCAGTCATTTTAAACGATTATCTTCGAACAACCAGAATGCGTTTATTTCTATCATTTTTAGGATTATTCATCTTCTATTTGGGAGTAGCTCAAAGTCAAATTTCAGCTACATCTCGATTTGATATTCAGCAATGGGATTCAGATAGAATCCCTGTCATTCTCAAAATAAATGATGAATTTGATGTCTCTTATATTCAAAATGTGGGAGGTAAGATGGGTTCTCAGATTGCAGATATCGTAACCCTTCGGATTGATAAGCATTCATATGATGAATTGTGTAAAATGCCAGGAATTGAATATATACAATTGGCACATAAGTTGGCTCCAAGTCTGAAGCGTGTAATTCCAGATATAAAAGCCGATAGTGTATATCACAGTAAAATGTTGGAAATGGGTTATACGGGCAAAGGTGTCATCATTGGGGTGACCGACTGGGGTTTTGATTATACGCATCCGATGTTTTATGATACCGCAATTCAGCATACTCGAATTTTGGCGGCATGGGATCAGTTTAAGAAAAGTGGTCCTGCTCCTGATGGCTTTAATTATGGAACGGAATATGAGGGTGAAGAGGAATTGATTGCTGCTCAAAAAGATACCGTTAATATTTATGGTTATGCTACGCATGGCACACACGTGACGGGAATAGCTGGTGGTGGAGGAGCGGAAACAGTTCATCGAGGTGTGGCATATGAAGCAGATTTTTTATTGACTACTTTCTTGGTGGATGAAGCGGCTGTAATTGATGCTTTCAATTGGATGAAAAGAAAAGCGGATGAGTTGAACAAGCGACTGGTGATTAACATGAGCTGGGGGTTGTACAACCTTGGGCCATTGGATGGAACCTCTTTGGTTAGTCAAGCCATTGATTACTTGTCCCGCGAGGGTGTTGTGTTTGTAACATCAGGAGGGAATAATGGAGATGTGAATTTTCATATCAAAAAAACATTCGATCAGGATACCATTCAATCTAGAATTGAATTTTATAGCTATGGGAATAATCCCAATATGTGGGGACAAAGTATAGGGATGTGGGGTCAAGAAAATCAACAGTTTAGAGGAGGATTTACAGTGTATGATAATGCAAAGAATACCTTGTATAATTCTCCGTATTTCGATACCAAAGGCTCATATTATATCGATTCATTTGTGGTTGTTCAGTCTGATACGATTTTCTTTAATGTAGCGGTAGATGAAATTCACCCATTGAATAAGAAACCGACTATCCGATTGCGAATAAAAAATACGAATACTCAATTGCGAATTGGATTAAAAGCATGTGCTGAAAAAGGAACAGTCCATTTTTACAATGTCACGGAGCTGACCACGGATGTCGGGAATTGGGGAATGCCTTTTTCACCTGACATCGATGGATGGGTTGAGGGGGATAATTTATATGGATTGGGTGAGCCAGCTAGTACAGCATCTGTAATCACTGTGGCTGCATACCGGTCTGAATTTACCTTATCCAATGGCGTGAGTACTGGAGGGTTCAGAGCTGATTTTAGTAGTATTGGTCCAACCATAGACGAGCGAATGAAACCAGATATTTCGGCTCCAGGAGTGAGTGTTGCTAGTAGTGTATCATCTTTTACAGATCGAAGTTACGATTTGCTGTTGAACGCACGTTTTGAAGGCAAAAATTATCCATTCTCTCGATTTTCAGGGACAAGTATGAGTAGTCCAGTTGTTGCAGGTGTAGTTGCATTAATCTTGCAAGCAAATCCACGGTTGGATTATACTGAGGTAAAAGAAATTTTAAAATTAACTGCACGTCAAGATCAACATACTGGAATCATTTCCGATTCGGGAAGTACCCAATGGGGATATGGTAAAATAGATGCTTTTCAAGCGGTGAAATTAGCCGAATCTTGGGTAGATGAGTCCTGTTGTTTGGGTAAACTTTTCCCAAATCCCGCAAATGATAGGGTATACCTTTCAAGCGACTCTGTTGAAGTGGCTCGAATGTTCTCAATGGAGGGTCAATTTTTAGGAGAGTTTGAAATCAGTAGGGATAAGGGAATAGACTTATCGGGCCAGGTTCCTGGAATGTATTTAATCGTATTGGATTCGGGCCAAAGCCAATTGTTGTTGGTCGATCATTAATTTTTATGATGTCTATATATAAAGACTTTTATCTTTATTTTTAGGATATGGTCTAATTTTGAACTGATGTTAAATATTTCACTTATTCAAATTCAATATTTGATTGCTCTAGATGAGCATCGAAATTTCATAAAAGCTGCTGAAGCTTGTTTTGTGACTCAACCTACTTTGAGCATGCAAATGAAAAAATTAGAAGATGAATTAGGAGTCTTAATTTTTGATCGAAGTAAGCAACCCATTGTTCCTACTTCTATTGGTGAAAAAATCATTCGTCAAGCCAGAACAATATTTCGAGAGACCGGACAAATTGAAAATATCTTAAGCAACTTTACAGGAGATATTTCTGGAAGTTTAAAGATTGGTGTTTTGCCTACCATAGCTAATGCACTCATTCCAAAATTAATCCGGGCAGTTTCGGATAGTCACCCTGACTTGAAGTTGACTATTAAAGAAGGGTTGACCCATGAGATTATAGAAGACTTGGAACACGATAGATTGGATGTGGGCATTGTTTCGACTCCTGTTAAGCATAATGGGTTGGTTGAAAGGAATTTATATAATGAAAAATTTAGAATTTATGCTCATCCAGACCATCCCAGTTTTTCAAAAAAGGCATGGGAAGCAACGGACTTGTTAGAAGACAAGTTGTGGTTGCTTTCTGAAGGGAATTGCTTTAGAGTGCAGACCATTAACCTGTGCTCACTCCCAGATGAAAAATTAAATCATCTCGCCTTGACGTATGAGAGTGGAAGTTTACAAAC
>JAAZUX010000180.1 GCA_018623955.1 Flavobacteriaceae bacterium
ATGTAAACAATTAGAATGTTGATCAGTATGGCAATAATAATGTTGACCAAACCGTATTCTGCTCTCAAAGACAAAAGGGTGGTTATGGTTCCGGCTCCTGCAATTACTGGAAAAGCAAGAGGGACAATGGAGGCGACCTCGGGGGCTTCTTCTTTAAAGAGCGAGATTCCCAAAATCATCTCCAAAGCCAAAAAGAAAATGACAAAGGATCCGGCCACCGCAAATGAATTTACATCTATTCCGATAAGACCCAATATTTTTTCTCCCAAAAAAAGAAAGGCAATCATAATCAAAGTTGCCACAAGAGATGCTTTTTCAGACTGTATATGACCTGCTTTTTCTCTCAGACTGATGATAATGGGAATGCTCCCCACTATGTCAATGACAGCAAAAAGTACCATACTGGCGGTCAAAATTTCTTTAAAATCCATTTTATAAATTAATCCAAAGGTAGTTCCCTTTTGTTCTATTTTTTTTGATTTTATGTTAAATTTACAGTGTACAGTAATGATTATAAACTTTAAAATGCAATGTTTCAAATAGATAAATCTCTGGTATCCGAAGAAATCATCACCAATCATTTTGTTTGTAATCTAAACAGCTGTAAGGGAGCGTGTTGTGTTGAGGGAGAGGCAGGCGCACCACTTGAAAAAGAGGAAACCGAATTCCTGGAAAAAAACTACGATCTCATTGCTCCTTTTCTGAATGAAAAGGGTAAAGCTGCCATTAAAAAGCAAGGTAAATTCATACGAGTAGATAAAGATACTTTCGAAACTCCA
This sequence comes from Flavobacteriaceae bacterium, assembly GCA_018623955.1. The sequence goes on from JAAZUX010000180.1 coordinate 780, forward strand.
TTGGTAGACAATAAAGAATGTGCTTATGTAGTTTTCGGAAACAATGGAACCACACAATGCGGTATAGAAAATGCCCACCGGGCCAATGCAATAGATTGGAAAAAACCCATTTCTTGTCACCTTTATCCGATTCGTGTAAAAGAATATTCTGAGTTTAATGCGGTGAACTATCACCGCTGGCAAATTTGTGATACAGGATGTCAATTGGGAGACAGTTTGAAAATTCCAATTTATCAGTTTGTTAAAGATGCCCTGATCAGGAAGTTTGGGAATGAGTGGTATACAGAATTGGAAATGGCCGCCCAAGAAATGAATCCCTAAGGGTCAGTCTTTACAGGGGTTAAGAAATTTATTTATTTATTAAAATGTTGATTGTCAATAATTTAAAATTGATTGTTTTTAAAGACCCTCTGTATCTAAAAAAATAAAATTTGTTAAAAACTCGACCTGTTTGTGGAAAAGTATGTCTTTCATTTTTGATAACATTTTAGAATCTTTGTTGTGAATAAAATCAACAATCAAGAAAATAAGATCAAATGGCAGCTGTAGAACCAATACTTCAAGAAAACGAAAATAGATTTGTAATATTTCCAATTCAACACCACGATATTTGGGAATGGTACAAGAAGATGGAGGCGAGTTTTTGGACAGCTGAAGAAATCGATTTACACCAAGATTTAAACGATTGGAATTCCAAGTTGAATGACGATGAAAAGTATTTCATCAAACACATCTTAGCTTTTTTTGCTGCTTCGGACGGAATTGTAAACGAAAATTTAGCAGAAAATTTTGTAAACGAGGTTCAATATTCTGAGGCTAAATTTTTCTATGGTTTCCAAATCATGATGGAAAACATCCATTCTGAAACATATTCTCTTTTGATCGACACCTATGTCAAAGACGAGGCAGAAAAAACAAAATTATTTAAAGCGATTGAAGTTTTTCCAGCCATCAAAAAGAAAGCCGATTGGGCTTTGCGTTGGATTGATTCCGACTCCTTTGCCGAGAGGTTGATTGCTTTTGCTGCGGTAGAGGGCATTTTCTTCTCTGGTGCGTTTTGTTCGATATTCTGGCTTAAAAAAAGAGGTTTGATGCCAGGTCTTACTTTCTCTAACGAGTTAATCTCCAGAGACGAAGGTGTCCACTGTGACTTTGCGGTACACCTTCACAATAAGCACCTGGTGAACAAAGTTCCCAAAGAAAGGATTGAGGAAATCATCCTGGATGCCTTGAGAATAGAGCGGGAGTTCATCACCGAATCATTACCCGTCAGTTTAATCGGTATGAATGCCAAGTTGATGACACAATATTTGGAGTTTGTAACAGATCGTTTACTCGTTGAGTTGGGCTGTGAAAAGAAGCACAACGTGACCAATCCATTTGACTTTATGGACATGATCTCACTTCAGGGTAAAACCAACTTTTTTGAAAAGCGTGTTTCTGAATACCAAAAAGCAGGTGTGCTCAACAACGAAAAAGAGGAAACGCAATTTACCACTGACGCAGATTTCTAGTCTGAGGATCAGTCGCCCCAACCCCAACCCAGTACCCCAATAAATAGACCCGTAGGGTTGTTATTTTAATTTAATTTTAAAATAGAAATCAATGTATGTAGTAAAAAGAGATGGGCGTAAAGAGCCAATAATGTTTGATAAGATTACGGCTCGTATCAGAAAACTCAACTATGGATTGAATCCATTGGTTGACCCGGTCCGGGTAGCTATGCGAGTAATTGAAGGGCTTTACGACGGGGTTACTACCTCGGAATTGGATAACCTCGCCGCGGAGATCGCAGCCACCATGACCACCACCCATCCCGACTACGCACAACTGGCAGCGAGGATCTCTGTTTCCAACCTTCACAAGAACACCAAAAAATCTTTCTCTGCAACAATGAAAGATCTCTATGAATATATCAACCCCAGAACCGGAAAAAAAGCGCCATTACTTTCCGATGAGGTATATAAAATCATTGAGAAGAATGCAGACCAAATCGATTCCAACATTATTTACAATAGAGATTTTGGATATGATTTTTTTGGTTTTAAAACATTAGAGCGATCCTATTTGTTGAAACTGAATGGTCGGATTGTTGAGCGTCCTCAACACATGTTAATGCGGGTTTCCATTGGGATTCACCTCAATGACCTGGAAGCTGCTTTTGAGACTTATGAATTGATGTCCAAGCGATACTTTACCCATGCGACACCCACCCTTTTTAACTCCGGTACTCCCAAACCGCAGATGTCTTCTTGCTTCCTCTTGACCATGAAGGACGACAGCATCGATGGTATTTATGATACGCTTAAACAAACAGCCAAAATCTCCCAATCCGCGGGTGGAATAGGGCTGTCTATTCACAATATCCGAGCCACCGGCTCCTATATCGCTGGAACCAATGGCACTTCCAATGGTATTGTGCCCATGCTCAGGGTTTTTAATGATACTGCACGCTATGTGGATCAAGGTGGAGGGAAAAGAAAAGGATCTTTTGCAATCTATGTTGAACCGTGGCACGCTGATATTTTTGATTTTTTAGAACTAAAGAAAAATCACGGTA
>JAAZUX010000181.1 GCA_018623955.1 Flavobacteriaceae bacterium
GGTGCAACACCATTGTCTTCTGTAAGTTTAGATGATATGATAGACGAAAGAGGAAGAGAATTATACGTTGAATTTTTTAGACGTAATGATTTATTAAGATTTGGTCAATTCACAAAAGACTGGGAATTTAAAGACCCTGCTGCTGTTGGAGATGCGAATAAAAATTTATTCCCAATTCCATTGACGGCTCTTTTATCAAATCCAAATTTAGTTCAGAATCCTGGATACTAAAATTTAAATTTCTATATGAAATTACAATTAAAGAGGGTATTTTTACCCTCTTTAATTATTTATAATACATTTTTGCTTTGAATAACAGTAGTACTTTCAAAATCAAAGGGTTTATATTTAGTACTTTATTATTAATTCTATTTTCCTGTAAAGATCAGAATTCCTTATTTGTTTCTTTAAAAAGTAACAAAACACAAATAAGATTTTCTAATGATCTCACTAGCACAACTGATTTAAATATCCTGAACTATCTGTACTACTTCAATGGTGGTGGAGTTGCTGCTGCGGACTTTAATAATGATGGCTTAGCAGATTTATATTTTACAGGAAATCAGACTGAAGACAAATTGTACATCAATTTAGGAGATTTCCAATTTAAGGATGTTACTTCAGAAGCAATTATTCAAAACGTAAGCCCTTGGACTACCGGCGTCACAACGGTCGATATCAATAATGAGGGTTGGTTAGATATTTATATTTGTAAAGTAGGGAAACATGATGGAATCAGTGGGAAAAATTTATTGTACGTTCATCAGGGAGTCAATGAAAATGGAATTCCTACTTTTAAAGAGATGGCTTCATCCTATGGATTGGATGTTGTCTCCTTCGCTACTCAAGCGGTATTTTTTGATTATGACAAAGACGATGATTTAGACCTTTTTTTACTCAACCATTCACTTCACCCCAATAGAAATTACGGTAGTGGAACCCTACGTAATCAAGTAGATCAAATGTCTGGTGACAAATTGTTTGAAAACACCAATGGGATGTTTGTTGATGTTTCTGAGAAAGCAGGAATTTTTCAAGGGAAAATAGGTTATGGTCTTGGAGTGGCTGTCGGAGACGTTAACAACGATAGCTATCCAGATATTTATGTTGGAAATGATTTTTTTGAAAATGACTATCTCTACATCAATCAGAAAAATAAAACCTTCAAAGAAATTATTTCCAAGGATAAATCAAGTTTGGGACATACTTCTCATTTCTCTATGGGAAATGCAATCTCGGATCTAAATAATGATTCTCAAATGGATATCATTTCTCTTGATATGTTGCCAGAAAATCTTAAAACCTATAAAACTTCTGGACTTGAATATCCCTATCAGACTTATGAGTATTATCTAAAAAATGGATATGCTCCCCAATTTATGCAGAATACCTTGCATTATAACAATGGAAACGAAACATTTAGTGAAACAGCTTATTTGAGTGGAATTGCTGCAACAGAGTGGTCGTGGAGCCCCATCGTTGGAGATTACAATAATGACGGTTTCAAAGACCTTTACATTACCAATGGAATTTTAGGAGCGACCAATGATATGGATTACATCAATTTCATTTCAAATGAAACAATTCAAAAACAATTAGCAACTGAGAAATCACAAAGAAATTTAGCACTCTCCAAGCAGATCCCTCAAAAAAAAGTAACAAACTATTTTTATAAAAATAATCAAGACAATTCCTTTAGTGATGTTTCAGATCTTTGGGCTTCACAGGAGGTCTCTTTTAGCAATGGGGGTGTTTCTGTAGATTTGGACAATGATGGAGATTTAGATTTGGTCGTGAATAACATCAATGAAGAGGCATATATCCTTCAAAACAATTCTAATCAATACGCGAATTCTAATTTTTTAAAAATAAAATTTAAAGGGAGTTCTCAAAATACTTTTGGGATTGGTACCACTGTCAAAGCTTACACCAAGAAGGGAGTGATTACGGAACAAAATTATACGACCAAAGGGTATTTGTCATCCGTAGAGCCAAAAATACATATCGGTCTTGGAAGTTCCGAAATCATCGATTCTTTAGAAATTATTTGGGGGAATGACAAAACTCAAATTTTAAAACAGGTGAAAGCCAATCAAGAAATTGAGGTTGCCATTGAAAATGCAACTTTACCTAGATTCAATCATTCTTCAAAAAAAGATCCTTTTTTTCTTACCAACCAAAATTCTATGTTGAATTTCAAACACAAAGACTCTCAATCTCTTGAGTTTAATAGAGACCCACTCATTCCCTATGCAAGCACTAATTTAGGACCAGACATTGCAGTTGCAGATGTCAATAATGATTCTTTAGAGGATCTTTTTATTACGGGAGGGAAATCACAAGCAAGCCAACTTTTTATTCAAAAAAAAGAAGGAGATTTTTATGCTGTTCAGGATCCAATCTTTTCAAATACAGCCATTCATGAAGATGTAAATGCTATTTTCTTTGATGCCAATAATGATGAATCAATTGATCTTTTAGTGGTGAGTGGTGGAAACGAATTTAGAGATGGAAAGCCTTTACAACCCAAATTATATCTCAATATCAAGGGAAAATTTAAACAGGATACTACCCAATTCAAAGGGATTGAAGTGAATGCTTCAAAAGTGAAAGCTATTGACATTGACAACGATGGAGATCAAGACATATCCATCACATCAAATCTTGTTCCTTGGTCATTTGGAGAGACCCCGTTACAATACATTTTTGAAAACGATGGACTTGGAAATTTTGAGGATGTTACTTCAAGATTTAGTGACGAATTTAAGCATATTGGGAACGTTCAAGATATTGAATGGGTAGATGTCAATCAAGATTCTTATCTAGATGCAATTGTAGTGGGTTACTGGATGCCTATCAGTTTATTTATCAATGATGGTAAAAAATTAATTCATCAGAAGAACAATGATCTTGAAAACACAAATGGATGGTGGAATGCAGTTAAAGTATCTGATTTTGACAATGATGGGGATCTCGATTTTATAGCAGGAAATTGGGGCTTAAATACTCGTTTCAATGCTTCATTGAAAGCACCCATCACATTGTATCGAAATGATTTTGATGACAATGAAACCATAGACCCTGTAATCACTTATTTCTATCAGGGACAAGAAACTCCTTTTGCCTCTAAAGATGATTTGGTAAAACAACTTCCTTTTTTAAACAAAAAATATTTGTCTTATCAAGATTTTGCTAATGCAACGTTTACAGAGTTATTTCCAATTTCAAAAATCAGAGAAGCTGACAAAAAATATGTATATGACCTAGCAAGTTGTTACTTTGAAAACATGGGGAATAACAAATTTAAGAGACACCAATTGCCTTTTAAGGGAC
>JAAZUX010000182.1 GCA_018623955.1 Flavobacteriaceae bacterium
AAGGCTGTACCTTCTGATGTTGGTATCGGTTCTGTCAGGACTCAACAACTCATATCTTTTTTCCCATATACGAATGGTATGGGCCTTGATCCCGGAGATGTTTTCAAGGTCCTTGATGGAAAAATTACTTTTTACCCGGCTCATATTGTTCAATCTTCATTATCAAAAGCTTAAACAAAGTTAGAAATATTTTTTAAATAAAACCAAAAAATCTAAAAAAGGAGAAAGTGCGCACAAGAAGACTCGAACTTCCACGGGATTTAACTCCCACCAGGCCCTCAACCTGGCGCGTCTACCAATTCCGCCATGTGCGCAGAAAGTGACCTGGCTGGGGCTCGAACCCAGGACCCTCTCCTTAAAAGGGAGATGCTCTACCAACTGAGCTACCAGGTCGAAAAAAAATGTGACTTGGCTGGGGCTCGAACCCAGGACCCTCTCCTTAAAAGGGAGATGCTCTACCAACTGAGCTACCAAGTCTTTTGAGGGTGCAAATATAATATCAATTATTTACTTATCAAGTTCAATTGTTATAATTTTGAAGCGCGATTATATTCCTTCTAAAAATGGCAAAATCTCTTATTTTGATGGGTTATATGGGCTGTGGTAAATCGGCCATAGGTAAACGGCTGGCAGAACGTAAATCCATTGATTTTATTGACCTTGACGACTATATTGAAGCTGAGGAAAACACCACCATTTCCAAGATATTTGAACAAGCGGGAGAATTGAATTTTAGAAAAAAAGAACGTTTTTATTTGGAAAAATTACTTTCCGAAAACCCTCAGGCGGTCATCTCCTTGGGAGGAGGCACTCCGTGTTACTTTGACAATATAAACTACGTCATTCAAAAAGAAGGCTTTCACAGTCTGTATTTAAAGACATCACCCAAGACATTGGCCGTCAGATTATTTGAGGAAAAAAATCATCGCCCTATGATCGCTCATTTGAATACTCCAGAGGCTTTGGAAGAATTTATAGCAAAACACCTTTTTGAGCGGGTTCCCTTCTACATTATGGCTGAACACCACATCACAACCGATGATCGATCTGTTGAAGATTTGGTTGATCAAATAGAAAAGCTACTCGCTTAGATAGACGCCTTCGTTGTCTCCAAAATCAACGTCAATATGTTCTTTGATGGAGGTAGAGAGTGAAATTCCTTTGAAATCTCCTTTGATGGGGAAGTTTTTGTGATTTCTATTGACCAATACAGCGGTCTGCAGTTTTTTTAATTTAATACTCAAAAAATGTGTAACAGCATAGATCAATGTGCTGCCCGTATTGAGAACGTCATCGACTACTACCACTGAATTATTTTCGCATATTTCTAACTTTTCGGACAATACAATTGGGTTAATTGGGTTTTTCTTGTCCACCTTTATTTCCACAAAAATGACCTTTATGTCACTGATCTTCTCCAATTCCTCACAGATTCTTTTGGCCAAAATCACCCCGTTGTGGGCGATGCCTGCCATAATCAATTTTGAATCCTCGAAATGTGTTTCATAGATTTGGTAAGCAATTCTTTTTACCGTCTTGTGGATGTCGTTGGCATCCATTATTTTATTTCTTTTTTCCGGCATTGTTAGGGTTTCCAATATTGTAGTTGAAATATAGGAATAGATTTTTACTTTATTTTGATCTCTTTAAAAATTTGTTGTTGAATAAGGTTTTTGTAACTCCTGTAGATCATGTCTTTATATGCTTACTATATTTATGAATCTTTAAAATAATCATCCATTTCTCTACGATCTTTTTTGGTGGGTCTCCCACTTCCTTTTTCTCTTTCCGGGCCTTTGGAGAGGGATTGAAAATTTGCGTGATCAAAGGCATCTTTGGGTGTAATGTTTTGTCGGTAGATGTCCACCAGTTTGGCACCCAGTCGACTTTTGGGAATGTCCATCACCAGCAATTCGTGCCAAATCTGATTTTTTCTGACGCTGATGGTATCTCCGATAAGCACCTCTCTTGATGGCTTTACGATTTGATCACCCAACCGAACATGCCCCTGTTTGCATGCCAAACTGGCTTGATTCCTGGATTTATAGTAACGGAGACACCAAAGGTATTGATCAATTCGCATTGTTAAACTTAAAACAATTCATCTACAAAAATAAAGTAAAATCGTATCTTGTGAACCAAATTTTTTCAATGAAGTATTACAATTTTCTGATTTGTATTTCACTTTCATCGCTGCTTGTGTTGAGTTGCAAGAAAGACGCTGGTCCCGAGCCTATCAGGGAAATTCAGGAACAAACTCCAGAAGATGACAAAGCCTTGGTGAGTTATCTTCAAACACACTTCTACAATTATGAGGATTTTGAAGATGATCCCGACAACTATAATATAGGTATAACCATCGATACCATAGCCGATGAAAATTCAGACAAAACGGCACTGTGGGATCAAGTACAAACCAAAACGATAGAGATAAAAGACAAAAATGACAATGTAATCCCCAACAAAATGTACTTCTTAGTCGTTAAGGAGGGTATAGGTGAAAAGCCAAGTCGTGTGGATTCTACATTTGTTACCTACAAAGGCACGCTTTTAAATCGGAATGTCTTTGACAGTCGGGACTTACCACTTTGGTTTGATCTAACGGATGTTGTCCGTGGGTTTAGAGAATTTTTACCCGAATTAAGAGCCGGATCTCATACATTGAACAACGACGGAACCTATGATTTCGATCAGTATGGACAGGGGGTATTTTTTATACCTTCTGCTTTGGGATATTATGCTCAAAACATCCTGACCATTCCCAAGTACTCTCCCTTGGTGTTTTCTGTCGGATTGCATAAAGTCAATCCGGCTGACCATGACAACGATGGTATTTTGTCCATTAATGAAGATCCCGATGGCGATGGTAACCCATTCAATGACGATACGGACGAGGATCGGATTCCCAACTACAGGGATAGTGACGATGATGGAGATGGAACCCTTACCAAAAAAGAATATGATCGGGACGGGGACGGCGTTCCGGACGATGATGATAAGGACGGAACTCCGGATTATCTAGATCAAGACAATACCTAATTCAGTTTAAAAGAAACCCCCACTGTGAATTGGTTGGGTTGGGTATTGATTTGTCCACCAACGGGGACCCCCGCTTGAGACAACAATTTACTTTCCATGGCCGAAAGCCCTTTTTCGTAGCGTAAATCAACCCCTACAGGCCCTAATTTCAGACGGGCTCCAATGTGTAAACCCAAGCTGGTTTTGTTTTGGATCTTATCGAGTGTTAACTCATTACTGTCTTGTGACAGGCTGAAAAATGCAGTAGGACCCAAAAACAAACTCACCGGCCCCAACAGTTTTAAGCCAA
>JAAZUX010000183.1 GCA_018623955.1 Flavobacteriaceae bacterium
ACGACAGGACGTACGACAACTTGCGGCCCCAAACGCCCGGCCAGCCGATCAAACAGACGAATTTTAGGAACTGTAGGAGAACCAATAAATCCGGAGGCATGGATGTGGTATTACGAAAATGTAGGTAATAATCAATGTCCAATTGTAGATACATTTTGGCAAACTGAAACAGGCGGTCATGTCATTACTCCACTGCCAGGTGCGACGCCATTGATACCAGGCTCGTGCACCTTACCCTTCCCGGGAATTGATATTGATGTTGTCGATGAAAACGGGGATGATTTAGAATGGGGTAATGGTGGTCTTCTAGTCATTAAAAAACCATGGCCATCCATGATAAGAACTATTTGGGGAGACCCAGATAGGTTTAAAAAAAGTTATTTTCCTGATGAGATCGGCGGTAAGTATTACCTAGCAGGTGATGGTGCTGTTAGAGATAAGGAAAATGGTTATTTTACTATCATGGGAAGGATTGATGATGTCCTTAATGTCTCTGGACATCGTTTAGGAACAATGGAGGTTGAGTCAGCCCTGGTTTCAAATAAAATGGTAACTGAAGCTGCTGTAATAGGCAGGCCCTGTGAGCTCAAAGGTGAATCTATCGTGGCTTTTGTCGTTTTAAAAGGTAAACGTCCAACAAAAGAGAACTTTGAAGAAATTGTCAATGAACTTAGAAGTTGGGTTGCAAAAGAAATTGGCCCAATTGCTAAACCAGAAGAAATTAGATTTGGTGATAACCTCCCCAAAACACGTTCTGGAAAAATTATGAGGCGTCTGCTAAGGACCATTGCAAAGGGTGAAGAAATTACAGCAGATATTTCAACACTTGAAAATCCAAAAATCTTAGAACAGCTAAGTGAAAAAATATAGACAACCCCACTAAAAACATTAGAATGTAGACTATTAATTTTATAAATGTCTACATGAAAAAAACGCAGTTAAACCTCCTTAAAAAAATATTTTTATGGGTATTTGGGTTAATTTTAAGTTTATTCACTATTGCCTACATTGCCTTTTACTTCCTTGTTCAAACTAATCTCGACTATTATAAAAATGAACTGGTAAATTTAATTTCAAAAGAGACTGAAAAAAAAGTCACTATTGAAAAGTTTGATGCCAACTGGAATGTCACCAATCCTCAGTTTATTATCGAAAATTTTTCAATTTATGCCAGCACATCTGAAAAAAGCTTTACTTTTAAAAAATTTGAGGTGGATGTTTCATGGTGGTCACTTCTCAAATTTGACCTAATTTTAGATCAGGTCACGCTTTACGATCTTGCGGTTGAGATACAAAAGAATAGTGAATCAGAATTTTTAGTTGGTGGTTGGAAGGTTGAAATTGACCCAAACTCTGAGGATGAGTTTGATGGAAAATTAATAGATTGGCTTTTAAATCAAGATGAATTACAACTTGTTAATGGCAAAGTTATATGGATAGATAAAACACGAACTAATAGCCCTCCTCTTGTTTTAAATGATATTAATATTTCTTATCACACCTCAGATTTTCTAAGTTACTTAGATCGCCACTTATTTTATATGGATTTTTACTCATCCGCAGGCACAAAAGAAAAAATTTCGTTGACAGGCCATTTTGATGCAGACTCTATCTATGAGCTTCAAAAAGCTGATGGAGCATTTGATTTCAAATTTGATGATCTAAATTTATACGCCTTTTCTCCATGGGTTGATTACCCTATAGCCCTTAATGAAGGATCTGGATCACTGTCTATTAATATGGAATTTGAAGATGGAAAATTAAAAGAAGGGGGAAGTACTTTCTCAATTAAAGACCTGAATGCACACACAAAAGAAAACAATAATCAGGGTTTGGTTTTTCAGCAAATAAAAGGAGACATTAATTTAAAACTAGATAGTAATGATCTCAATATTATCTTAGATAATTTATTTTTAACCACCAATAGTAAACTTAAATTTGAGAATTCTTCGGCATCCATAAAATATAATTTAAAAGAAAATCAGGTCAATAAAATGACAATGGTCGTGGATAGATTTGATCTTGGGTCAGTTCAAGAAATTTCAAATCAGTTTCTTCCTAAAGATGATGAATCAAACATCATGATTAATGCACTATCCGCTAAAGGCGAGATAGATGATTTAAAAATCAAATGGCAAAGAACGAAGGATGAAGAAAAACCAAGAATTAAACTAAATGCTCAACTTCTAAAAGTTGAAATAAATGAGTTTGAAAATTTTCCAGGGCTTAAAAATATCACAGGTGAAATTAAGGTGGAAAATGAAAAAGGCATTATAAGGTCTGTCTCAAGAGACTTAACCATTACAAAAGCTGATGTTTTCAGAAGCCCGATTGAGCTCAACCAATTTTCAGGAGCAGTTACTTGGAAAAATCAAAATTATACATTCAATGATATCGCAATTAAAGATGATTTCATGGAGATGCAAATTAATGGTGATGTAGAGTATAAAACCTTAGACGATATTTATGTGGATCTTAATATAGATAGCCCAAGCATTAATATACCTAAGTTTAAAGTTTTTTATCCAAAACAAATTGGTAAGGATGGATTGGGATGGCTTGATACCTCACTTTTAGAAGGTATTGCTGAAAATACTAATATTCAAATTAAAGGTAAACTAAATGATTTTCCTTATATTGATGAAAATAATAAACCCGATTTAAGCAAGGGTTACTTTAGAGTTCAAAGCTCAATAAAAGATAGCTTTATTGAGTATGGTGATGATTGGCCAGAAATGGAAAAATTTGATGCGGAAGTAAGTGTGAATGGTGGTGATGTATTTATCACAAGCCAAAAAGGGGAATTAGATAAAAGCCAAGTAAAAGTTTTCAATGGATCAATAACTCCGTTCACAGCCGATGAAGTTGTTTTGAATATTGACACCATTTTAGATAGCTCGGCAGAAAACATAATTTTTGCTATTAACAATAGTCCAATTAAAGAGAAAATGAAGGGTGTTTTTGATGATATGGAAGGCAAAGGTGATGGGGAGTTAAAACTAGTTTTAAACGTAGGTTTTAATGATCTCGATAACATACCTTTTAAGGGGACATATGAGTTCTTAGGTAGCACACTTGAAAACCCCCAATTAGAGATACCACCTATTTCCAACTTAAAAGGCAAAGTTGAGTTTGATAGTGATGATGTAAAAATCAATAATTTAGATGGCGAATTATTTGGCGAGCCGTTAAATTTTAAAATGAGAAATGAAGAGGGAATTACGATCATTGATTTAGCGGGTGTGATTGGTGAGGATATGGTCAGAGAGATCCTTGGAGAAAATTGGCTGAAAAATATCAATGGGCAATCAGATTGGGATGGG
>JAAZUX010000184.1 GCA_018623955.1 Flavobacteriaceae bacterium
GCTCCCGTAGTTACGATGATGTCATCCGGTTTTATCGAAACACCGTGATGTTGATAGTATTGACATAGTTGGGTTCGAAAAGATAAAGACCCCTGGGACGAACCGTAGGGCAGTAGTTTTAAATCGTGGTCCCTCACCATTTCCATGGCTTCTGAGGGTGCTTCAATATCGGGTTGCCCAATGTTAAGATGCAAAACTTCCACCCCACGGGATTTGGCTTCATCCGCATGAACGACTAGTTTCCTGATGGGAGACGAGGGCAATTCTTGCCCTTTTTTAGAAATTTTTGGCATTCTAAAATTTGTGACTGCAAATATTCAAAAAAAAGCCCTCATTCTCAAATGGGGGCCAAAAATTAATTGATCAATGTTATTAGAAAAATTTAATTGGCCAATACGTTACCTTTAATCTTTAATGCGATGATGGAGGCAGAAGACACATTGGTATTTACGGTGATGGTTTTTCTGAATACCCCAAGGCGATTGGTATCATACCTGACTGTGATTTCTCCTTTCTCTCCGGGAGCAATAGGTGCTTCCGGTTTTTTGGGAATGGTACAGCCACAACTGGATCTTACCCCTTGGATTTCAAGCGGGGCGTCTCCGGTATTTTCAAAGGTAAAAGTTCGAAAACCATCGCTGCCTTTGGTAATTTCACCATAATCAATGGTTTCCATTTCAAAACTTATCATGGGGCCTGAAGCTTGAGCACTTAATACCAGTGGAGCAAAAATCAATAAAATAAAAAGGATTGCTTTTTTCATTGTTATTAATACTATTCTATAAATTTACAACTTTAAAAAGAAAACCAAAACCGAAAGGGTTTTTATAATCCCTTAAGGGTGCTTACTTTTGTCGAGCATTTTAAAGGCTGACCAAGATTCATGCAGATTCCATCTAAGTTTGTTTCCCAAAACGTTGAAGATAAATGGTATTCCTATTGGATGGAGAAAGATTTTTTTTCTTCTACCCCCGACGATAGAGAACCCTACACCATAGTCATTCCTCCTCCCAATGTCACAGGGGTACTGCATATGGGGCATATGTTGAACAATACCCTACAAGACATCATCATCCGTCGTGCCAGAATGCAAGGATACAACGCCTGCTGGGTTCCTGGCACCGATCACGCTTCCATTGCTACTGAGGCCAAAGTGGTGGCCCGACTTAAAGAACAAGGCATCGAAAAATCGACATTGACCCGCGAAGTTTTTTTGGAACACGCTTGGGACTGGACGCATGAATATGGCGGTGTAATCCTTGAACAACTCAAAAAATTGGGATGCTCTTGTGATTGGAAGCGAACCAAATTCACCTTGGACCAGGACATGTCTGCTTCAGTGATTGACACTTTTGTTCGGCTTTATGATAAAGGCTTAATTTACAGGGGCTATCGAATGGTCAATTGGGACCCTGAAGCAAAAACCACCCTGTCGGATGAGGAGGTGATTTATGAAGAGCGCGATGGTCAACTGTATCATATCGCCTACAACGTAGTAGACGGTGATGAAAAAGTAATCATTGCGACTACCCGTCCCGAAACCCTTTTGGGGGATACGGCAGTTTGTATTCACCCCCAAGATGAACGATACGCCAAACTCAAAGGGAAACAGTTAATCGTTCCCATTGCAAACAGAAAAATTCCCATCATCGAAGACGAATACGTAGACATGGAATTTGGTACTGGCTGTCTTAAAGTCACCCCTGCCCACGATGTCAACGACAAAGTCTTAGGCGAAAAACATCAATTGGAAGTCATTGATATTTTTAATGATGACGCTACCCTAAACCATCACGGTTTGGAATATGAGGGATTGGATCGTTTTGTAGTCCGAAAAAAAATAGCCAAAGCCTTGGAGGCATCCGGTCAATTGGTCAAAAAAGAAAATCACCGGCACAAGGTGGGAACATCAGAACGTACCAAAGTCGTGATCGAACCACGACTTTCGGATCAGTGGTTCCTCAAAATGGAAGGCTTGGCAAAACCAGCAATAGCAGCTGTGCTAGAAAACAAAGAGGTAAAATTGGTACCTGAAAAGTTTAAAAATACCTATCGCCATTGGATGGAAAACATCCGCGATTGGAATATTTCCAGACAGTTGTGGTGGGGACAGCAAATTCCTGCCTATTACTATGGAAAGGACAATTCCCAATTTGTGGTTGCCAAAGACAAAACTACAGCTCTTGAGCTGGCCAAGGCCGCCTCTGGAGACGCCACCCTAAAACCCTCTGATTTGCGTCAAGACGAAGATGTTTTGGACACCTGGTTCTCCTCATGGCTCTGGCCCATATCCGTTTTTAACGGGGTGCTGGAGCCTGACAATCCTGAGATCAATTATTATTATCCCACACAGGATTTGGTCACCGGCCCTGATATTTTATTTTTTTGGGTCGCTCGAATGATCATGTCGGGATATGAATTGCGAGAGGAAAAACCTTTTTCGAATGTTTATTTGACCGGATTGGTTCGAGACAAACAAGGCAGAAAAATGTCCAAACAATTGGGTAATTCACCCGATGCACTCGCTTTGATAGAAGAATTTGGGGCCGATGCCGTCAGGGTAGGGCTGATGCTGAGTTCTGCTGCCGGTAATGACCTGTTGTTTGATGAAAGCCTTTGTCAGCAAGGCAAAAATTTTGCCAACAAAATATGGAACGCCTACCGTTTGGTCGAGGGTTGGGAGGTGAATGAAAACAAAAAAATGCCTCCGCTCAATAAGGCTGCCATTCAATGGTACAAAAATCTCTTTTATCAGACCCTGAGTACCATAGACGATCATTACAGTAAGTACAGAATCTCTGATGCATTGATGAGCCTGTACAAATTGATTTGGGATGATTTTTGTTCGTGGTTTTTGGAAATGGTCAAACCCAACTACGGGGATCCCATAGACAGAGACACACTTGCTGAGGTAAAAGTATTGTTTGAGGACAACCTCAGGCTGCTCCATCCCTTTATGCCTTTTATAACCGAGGAAATTTGGCATTTTATCGGTGAGCGGGATACCGGGGAGGCTTTGGTCGTGTCTGATTGGCCCAAGGCTCAGTCCACTGATCAAGACTGCATTGAAGATTTTGAAATGGTCAAACAAATTGTGGCGGGGATCAGAAACTTCAGAAAAGAAAAAAATATTGGATTCAAAGAACAGTTGATTTTGATTTCCGATGCACAAATTCCTTACCCGGAGGTCATTCTGAAACTGGCTCAGCTCGAATCTATTGAGAATACCGTCCACGAAGAAAACCAAGCCTTAGGATCTTTTAGAGTCGGGAAATCCGAGTTTTTTATTCCTCTAAATCAACCGATTGATCC
>JAAZUX010000185.1 GCA_018623955.1 Flavobacteriaceae bacterium
AATGAATCATCGTTTTATGGAATTTCAGCCCTTTAAAGGTCAGATTCCCAGCAGAATCAATGGGTCATTGATTTCTATGGAGAAAGGCAGTGCCATTCCCTATGCATTGGACAAACTTCAGGAAAGGGGCAAATTTTTTGTTTTTCCCAACGAAGAAGTTTATACCGGTCAAGTCATCGGAGAAAACACCCGAATGGATGATTTGGTCGTCAACGTTACCAAAACAAAAAAACTATCCAATGTAAGGGCATCCGGAAGTGACGAGAAAGTAAGTCTTGCTCCACCAATCAAATTTTCATTAGAAGAGGCCTTAGAGTACATTCAGGCCGATGAGTATGTAGAAGCAACCCCCAATCACTTGAGGTTGCGAAAGGTTTTTTTGGATGAGAACGAAAGAAAAAGAAACGCCCAATAAAGCAGTATTTTTTTTACAGTTGAATTGATCTGTAAAAACTTTGGTTTGGCAGATTGGCGGTCTAAAAATTTTAAAATCGTTTTAATTATTTAAATTGTAATACGATATTCAAAAAAGACCATTAAAACGCTAATCCTGTGAAATCCCCCTACAATCTTCTTTTCAGCCTTATTATATTGTCCCTTTTTAGTTGCAATACCACATCATCGGATGCATTGCCCAGAATTGCCATTGCGGGTCTGGGTATAGAATCCAGTACATTCTCTCCTGCACAGACCACAGAGGAAGCTTTCCATGCACAGCAGGGTATGGAGATCATGGCGCATTATCCGTTTTTGAAACCCGAAAGTAGGAATCGGCTCAGGGCCAAATGGTTTCCTGCGCTCAGAGGCAAATCCTTACCGGGGGGAATTGTGACCCGTAATGCCTATGAATCATTGATGAAAAAGATGCTGGATCAACTAAAAAAAAACCTCCCTTACGACGGACTTTTTTTTGACATACACGGCGCCATGAGTGTTGTGGGATTGGATGATCCCGAAGGAGATATGATCACAAGAATTAGAGAGGTGGTTGGAAAAGAAACCTTGATTTCCACTTCAATGGATTTACACGGCAATGTGACCAAACGGCTGGCCCATCAATCCGATTTGATTACTTGCTATCGTATGGCACCACACGAGGATGCCATAATATCCAAACAAAGGGCTTTGGAAAACCTCTTAAATCGATTAGAAAACGGAAAAGGAAAACCCCCATACAAGGCTTGGATTGCGGTACCTATATTATTGCCCGGAGAAAAAACCAGTACCCGAATCGAACCGGGAAAAAGTCTTTATGCCAAAGTACCGGAAGCCGAAGCCAAAGCAGGGATAATCGATGCCGCCATTTGGATGGGCTATCCGTGGGCAGATGAACCCAGAAATCACGGTGTCGTTATGGTGACGGGAGACGACCATAAGGTGGTGGTTGAAAATGCTGAACACCTCGCACAGTACTATTGGAAAGTAAGAAATGAATTTGTTTTCGTTGCCCCCACCACCAGTTTTGAAGAAAGCATGGCTTTGGCCCTGAAAAGTAAAAACAAACCCTTCATCATCAGTGATATGGGAGACAATCCCACTGCGGGTGGTGCAGGAGATGTCACATGGACGTTGAAAGAAATCCTCAACATACCTGTTTTTCAAAGCACTACCGGTCCCGAATTGATTTATGCGTCTATCCCCGGTCCCGATTTTATTACAAAAGCCTTGGAGGCAGAAGAGGGGGCTGTAGTTACCGGATCCGTAGGTGCTATGGAGGATGATCGTTATTCAGGGCCTATTGTGTTAACAGCAAAGATTTTGGCCATTCGCAAAGGCGATGTTCATGCAGCTGTTGAAGTCGTGGCACAGGTGGGAAGTGTAAAAGTTATTGTCACCCAAAAAAGAAAACCCTACCATTATGAAAAAGATTTTACACAACTGGGCTTAAAACCTAGGAATACCGATATTTTAGTAGTAAAAATTGGTTATTTGGTACCCGAGCTTTATGATATGAGAGGGGGGTGGACCATGGCCTTGACCCCTGGTGGTGTGGATCAAAATTTGCAGCGTTTGGAATACCGAAGAATCAATCGACCCATGTTTCCCTTAGATAGAGAATTTCCCGATCTGGATTTGAGTGCACAGTTGATTCCCACTTCCGATCGTACGCTAAAAAAATAAAATACTGATGATAAAAATAAAGTTGAGTTTACTGTTCTTTTTATGCTTTTCCCTGGGGTGGTCACAATTACCTGTAAAGGAAAAAACACTAAAAGTGATGGATTTTAAAATTGTTGAGGGTGATACTTTAAAAGTACATTGGTATGCGGCAGACTCACAAAACAATAAGTCAACGGGAGCCATAGCTTTCTTTTTTGGAGGAGGTTGGAGAGGAGGTTCCTATACCCATTTCCAAAGACAAGCTTCGTATTTTTCTCAGCGGGGACTGACCACTTTTCTATTCGAATATCGTGTTGACAGCCGGCACAATACTAGTCCGATTGAATGCATCAAAGATGCGAGAAGCGCCCTCCGTTTTTTAAAACAAAACCACAGCATTTTTAATATCGACCCACAGAAAATCATTGCCTCGGGTGGTTCTGCAGGAGGTCACATTGCTGCTGCTACGGCCACACTTCATTCTGTCAATGAATTAACAGACGATTTAAGTATTGATCCCACACCAGCCGCTATGGTACTTTTTAACCCGGTCTTTGATAACGGCCCCAATGGATATCACGGTTCTGGTGTAAAAGACTGGATCGAAAAAGATTTCCAATGTCATTGCACCGCTTATAAAATCCCGAATGGTAAGTGGGCCTCACTATTCAAAACAGGATACAAGGAGCTTTCTCCCTATCATAACATTACTTCTCAAACACCACCCACACTTATTCTATTTGGGAGTGAGGATAATTTAGTACCTGTGGAAACAGCCAAAATATTTCAAAAACAAATGAAAGATCTCAATAACATTTGTCAGTTGATCATATACGATGGAGCCAAACATGGATTTTTCAATGGGGTGAGGACAACGGTTACTGAGGACAATACAATCAAGGCCAAAGATTTTTTTGATACCCTACAAGCCAGTGATGATTTTTTGGTCGGCCTGAATTTTTTGGAAAAAACAGCCAATGTCCGAGATTATTTTCATTGAATCACAATGAGTAAAAAGTGAACTTTATAACATTGTGGTCGGAGATCAAAAGTATTTGGAAAGCGAAATACTCCAATAACTGTCCTGTTTGAAAAATAAGAGGAACAACTCCTCATCCGAAACACCACTAAAAATCCTCCCTTCTATTGAGCAAACCAATCCATTGGACAATCTTCTGGTGGCCTCTAGTGTAAACAAATGTGATTTTG
>JAAZUX010000186.1 GCA_018623955.1 Flavobacteriaceae bacterium
ACACCGCCGGTGTTGAAGGTCGCCTACAACGCCGTTCTAAATACGGTGCCAAAAGACCTAAGAAATAGCCTTAATTCCTTAATGACTAATTATGAGAAAAAGACAAGCTAAAAAACGCCCCCTGTTGCCCGATCCTAAATTCAACGACCAACTGGTCACTCGTTTTGTAAACATGTTGATGTGGGACGGTAAAAAATCCACCGCTTTCAATATTTTTTATGATGCCATGGATATTGTAGAAGAGCGTAATCAGGATGAAGAAAAAACACCTTTAGAGTTGTGGAAAGACGCCCTGTCCAACGTGATGCCTCATGTAGAGGTGAGGAGCAGAAGGGTAGGTGGTGCGACTTTTCAAATACCCATGCAAATTCGACCCGATCGAAAAGTTTCCTTGGCCATGAAGTGGTTGATCACTGCAGCCCGTAAGCGAAACGAAAAATCGATGGCCCTCCGTCTTGCCCAGGAGGTTTTGGCCGCAGCCAAAGAAGAAGGTGCTGCCGTCAAAAAAAGAGTTGATACCCACAAAATGGCTGAGGCCAACAAAGCATTCTCACACTTTAGATTTTAATCAACAATGGCAAGAGATTTAAAATATACTCGAAACATCGGTATTGCTGCTCATATTGATGCAGGAAAAACAACTACTACCGAAAGGATATTGTTTTATACCGGTGTGAGTCACAAAATAGGTGAAGTGCACGATGGTGCTGCCACCATGGACTGGATGGAGCAAGAACAAGAAAGAGGGATCACCATCACCTCTGCTGCGACCACCTGTACATGGCAATTTCCAACAGAACAAGGTAAACCCACAGCAGATGCAAAGGGTTATCACTTTAACATAATCGATACCCCCGGCCACGTAGATTTCACGGTGGAGGTAAACCGATCACTCCGAGTACTGGATGGATTGGTTTTTTTATTTTCGGCGGTTGATGGTGTAGAGCCTCAGTCAGAAACCAACTGGCGTTTGGCGGATAACTACAAAGTACCTCGTATTGGATTTGTCAATAAAATGGACAGACAAGGATCTAATTTCCTGAATGTTTGTCAACAAGTCAAAGACATGCTCAAGTCCAATGCCGTTCCTATTGTATTGAACATTGGAGACGAGGAAGATTTTAGAGGGATCGTTGATTTGGTGAAAAACCGAGCCATTGTGTGGCACGACGATAACTTTGGATCGACTTTCGACGTTATCGATATACCCGAAGATTTGAAAGAAGAGGCAGAATCACTCAGAGGACAGTTGATAGAAGCGGTCGCTGAATACGATGAGAACCTCTTGGAAAAATATTTTGAAGATCCGGATTCTATCACAGAAGACGAAGTCCATAACGCCTTAAGGGCTGCGACTCAGGAAATGAGCATCATTCCTATGATCTGTGGTTCTTCATTCAAAAACAAAGGGGTGCAGTTTTTGTTGGATGCTGTGTGTCGTTATTTGCCTTCACCCGAAGACAAAGAGGCCATCGTAGGTACTGATCCTGTTACCGGTAATGAGATCGCCAGAAAACCTGAGGTCAGCGAACCTTTTGCAGCTCTGGCATTCAAGATTGCTACCGATCCCTATGTAGGACGTTTGGCGTTCTTTAGAGCCTATTCAGGAAGGCTGGATGCAGGATCTTATGTGTTGAACAATCGTACTGACAAAAAAGAACGTATTTCACGCATCTATCAAATGCACTCCAACAAACAAAATGCCATTGATTTCATTGAGGCCGGTGATATTGGTGCCGCAGTTGGATTTAAAGATATTAAAACCGGAGATACGCTTTCTGCAGAGAAATCTCCCATCATACTGGAAAGTATGGACTTCCCTGATCCTGTGATCGGGATTGCTGTTGAGCCCAAAACCAAAGCCGATGTCGATAAGCTCGGTATGTCTTTGGCCAAATTGGCTGAAGAAGATCCCACTTTCCAAGTGAAAACTGATGAGGCTTCCGGTCAGACCGTGATCTCTGGAATGGGGGAATTGCATTTGGACATTATCATTGACCGTTTGAGACGAGAGTTCAAGGTGGAAGTTAACCAAGGACAACCTCAAGTGGAGTACAAAGAAGCACTTACGGCTGTGGCTGATCACCGTGAAGTTTACAAAAAACAAACCGGTGGTCGTGGTAAATTCGCGGATATCGTGTTTACACTCGAGCCTGCCGAGGAAGGAAAAGTAGGATTAGAGTTTATTAATGAAATTAAAGGAGGTAATATTCCTAAAGAATACATTCCCTCTGTGGAAAAAGGATTTAGAGATTCCATGAAAAACGGACCTTTGGCCGGATTTGAAGTGGATGCGATGAAAGTAACCCTAAAAGACGGATCTTTCCACCCGGTGGATTCTGATTCGCTCTCTTTTGAGCTGGCAGCCAAACTTGGATTCAAAGAATCAGCAAGAGCTGCCCGAGCCGTCATCATGGAACCCATTATGAAACTTGAAGTTTTAACGCCTGAAGAAAACATGGGAGACATCGTAGGAGATTTGAACCGACGAAGAGGACAAGTAAACTCTATGGACGACAGAGCCGGCTCAAAAGTGGTTAAGGCTGAAGTTCCATTATCTGAAATGTTTGGATATGTTACTTCTTTAAGAACGCTTTCTTCGGGTCGTGCTACTTCTACTATGGAATTTGATCACTACGCCGAAACACCGTCTAACATCTCCGAAGGTGTGATCGCTGAAATTAAAGGGAATAACGCATAAAGCTTAAATAATGAGCCAAAAAATTAGAATAAAATTAAAATCTTACGATCACAACTTGGTGGACAAGTCTGCCGATAAAATTGTAAAGACAGTAAAAACAACCGGTGCTGTGGTGACAGGTCCTATCCCCTTGCCTACACACAAGAAAATTTTTACAGTATTGCGTTCTCCACACGTGAACAAAAAATCTAGAGAACAATTTAAGTTACATTCATACAAACGATTGCTGGACATTTACAGTTCCTCATCCAAAACCATTGATGCTTTGATGAAGTTGGAATTGCCCAGTGGCGTAGAAGTAGAAATCAAAGTATAATTATAAAACAATAAATAAATGTCTGGGTTAATAGGAAGAAAAATCGGCATGACCAGTCTCTTTGACGAAAAAGGGAAAAATATCCCTTGTACTGTATTGGAGGTTGGACCATGCGTGGTTACCCAAGTCAGAACCACAGCGGTTGACGGGTATGATGCACTTCAACTGGGTTTCGATGACAAGGCAGAAAAAAGGGTTACAAATGCCGCAAAAGGGCATTTCAAGAAAGCAAATACTGCTCCCAAGAAAAAGCTCGTCGAATTCCAGAA
>JAAZUX010000187.1 GCA_018623955.1 Flavobacteriaceae bacterium
AATTAGTTTCATTAATGTTTCTTTGACCCACTATCATGTTTCTATTGGCATTATAGTAGGCGATGTATTGTCTATCACTGTCGGTATACAGACAAAAGCCAACCCGATGTCCAGCCCATACCGAATCTATCTCTGTGATCTGTACTACGGTCTCCTTAAGATGAGATTCATCGATGATGGTTTCTTCTTTGACTCCATCAGTACAATGAGTAAAAAAAACATACAGAAAAATCATGAAAAACAATGAACTTTTATTTTCTATGAAATCTGCATTTAAAGTTAAATATTTCATTGATTTTTTTAGATTTTAGTCGAGAATTAAACCTGTTTTGTTGTTTTTAAAATGATACTTAAATGGTTGATTTTTATAGCTAAAGCTGATACTTAAACTACCGTCGCTATTGGATTCTATTTTTTTAGAAGCCATAATATCTCCAACTTGATTTTCGTTGTCAACGGGCAAAATCAAATGCGCAATGATCGTTTTATTTCCGGTTGCCTTGAGGGTTACATCAAAATAAGGGATCCAACTGAAAGCTTGAGTAGCATTTACCATTTGGGAGGGGTGCCGGCCTTGGATGATGGTATAGTCTTGTTCAGTAAAGGGAATTAAGGCCATGGTTCCCTCTTTTCCTTCAAGTAATACATAATCCTCGAGTATGTTTAAATCCACTCCGGGGTGAAAACGCACTTGAATTGCTGCATTGTTATTCGCATGTATTTCATCCAAAACAAGAGTGATTTCTGGCTTTTCAAGCAGAATGTTTCTTCTCCATTTTTTCAGTTCTTTTTTGGGGTAGGCATTGGTGGGATCCATCAATACATAGTCGCTGTCGGTGCTGGTTCTGAAATCAACCACCTCTCCCCCTACACTATAGTCATAAGGCTGTTTGTAGTATTTCCCGGAAATCTGCTTTTCACCGTTAACCAATATTGTATTATGTCCTACACTGGATGCCTCGGGATAATCAAAGCGGGCTTGATCAAAATATTTTTCGTCATATCCACTTTTGCCCAAATCTCTGATGTAATATTCCTTATTCCAGTAAACTACAAAATGACCAATGTCAAGATGACCATGATGAGGGTCGTCATTTTTTCCCGCTTTACCGGCAACTACAACCTTGTCAGTACTGGAAAA
This sequence comes from Flavobacteriaceae bacterium, assembly GCA_018623955.1. The sequence goes on from JAAZUX010000187.1 coordinate 1,142, forward strand.
ATCACTTCGCATTACCCACCAATCTATGGTTTTGAAATGAATAGAAGGCTGGGTGGGTGGTAGAGCAGCAAATTTAGGTCTGGGCCATATGATATCAAAAACATCGCTTGCCTCCTTATTGAGAAAATTACGATACCAGGCCGCCTGAGGGTTTTGCGTTTCTGTGGCTAGTTTATTGATCAAATGTGGGCTTCCCACCAATCCATTTCCACCGGAATCCTCAAAATTAAGTGATTTGTTTCCGGGGAGGGAAATATACAAAGGAAAAGTTACAGGGTTGTTTGCCAGTCGTTTATTTTTAAAAAGGTTGAATTTTTTATTGGTCAGACGCTTTAACGCATCTGCAAAAAATGAAGAGGTATGAACCCCATAATTCCAATAAGAACCCCCCTCCTGCCAGCCACCATCAAGACCCAATTCGTTGAACATGCTGTTGATTCTGTTGTAGGATTCTGCGACAACATCGGTGAGTTGCGGATGTTCTTTCAATAGGGCCAAGCCAGCCAGGCCAACGCCCGAGTTACAAACACCACACCAGTTACATCGATAGGCAGTTGCCCACCAGTGAAATTCATAATCCCCACGCACAGGTGTAATGACTTTTTCCAATAGTGCCCCTCGTATGCGATCTCTCTGCGCTTGATTCAATGCGGGATACAACCAATCATAGACGGCAGCCATCATTCGTCCGGAGTCTCCATTGTAGTGATCAAAGTTAAAATTGACCTGATCGTCAGGCACATTCCAGGGCATGATGCGGGAATAAATAATGGGAAATTCGTGTGCGCGTTGAGTCCATGTTGTCAAATCACAAAAAGCATCTGCAAACTCAAAAGCTTTTTGAGCATAGGCTTCTTCTCCCGTCATTTGATAGAGAAAAGAAAGGTAAAAAGCATTATTTCTATTGTTTTTGTAATAATCTGAATATTTTCTACTTCGATCCTCTTCGGACCAATCTGCACGGGTATTCTTGCCTTGAATGGGTATGTTTTTATCCACGGGCATGGCCATCCAAACCTTAGCCATAGCACTGAGTTTACTAAAAACATCCTTACTTTCCTGATCTGTTTTAATTCTATCTATCAGTTGCTTTTTCTCTGCGTTATTAAAATATAGATAGGGATGGTCAAGGGCGGAAATTTCAATGGCTTTGTCTATATCCGATTTGGTCAACTGCGCATGACTCTTTACTCCTTTAAAGGTAAGCAGAGTCATAAAAAACAGATAAATAACTGGTTTATATTTGTGATTCATCTTTGAATATATTTGAAATCATATCCTTGATCAATATCCCTCACGCCAATTTTTTTGACCTTTCAGTCTAATTTTAATGTCTAATTTTCCACCGGTAACTTGTGATGCAGGAATTTTTAATTCAATCCTTTTTAAGTTTTCAATTCGCCTGTCTAAAGCCAAAGGAGGGGGATCCAATGATACAATATTCATCTGAATTTCGGGATGACTTAAATTTTCAATAAACAGTTTTTTAACGGGTGAAACCGATGAATACTCAGGTTTACTAATTGTTGCACCCTCCGGAGTAATTTCGACAGCCATTGTTGTCATCAGTTGCCATGTTATGATCTCCGTATCTTCAGAAGTTTCAATTCTATCCTCAATGATTAGTGATACCTCGCTGTCCTTGGTAAAAGTCCTTTGAGCACTTTTTAACTGCCCTTCAAAAGTGGGTGTGAGGTCAAAAGTAACCTGAGGAGTATCCCCTTCTTTAAAATCGGTGATGGTTGCTTTTCCATCCACTACGTGCAACTGGTTGTTGACGGTGAGGGTACTGTGGCCAAAGTTTCCTTTATTTAATAGTGTCCACCGCTGGCTGTCTTGTGATTTGTTCCAAAGATCAAACCCTTCTTTTTCAAGGGCATTGTAACTTTGATTTCCCGGATCAGTCACCCATCGGATACCGTTGAGTTCAAAGATAAAGGAACCTGCGTCCATATTGCCGTGATTAACCGTTCCACTTCCTCCTTTACCACCAAAATAATAGCCGTAAGGATCTGAGGAGCCTCCAGTAAAAACTGCAACAGGGTTAGAACCTTTACCTTTCCAAGCGTTGGGTAGGTCAGATGTTATTGTTTTTTCATACTGCGCCAACCAAACCAAACCGGCCCCGTTCAAACGGCGGAGC
>JAAZUX010000188.1 GCA_018623955.1 Flavobacteriaceae bacterium
AAGGCGAATCGTTGATGGTAAAAAGCATACTCATGGTGGGCTCATCGATGGCTATGGTAGGCAATGCCTCAGGCGCTAGGGCGTCTGCAATGGTATCTCCAATATTAAAAGACTCCAATCCAATGATGGCACAGATGTCCCCTGCCTGGACTTGTTCGACTTTGCGCCTTCCCAGACCATCAAACACATTGAGTTCCTTGATTCTGGACTTGGTGATTTCCCCATTTCGATCTACCAAACAGACATTCATATTGGCTTTTAGTGTTCCACGATTGAGTCTTCCAATGGCTACCCTACCTGTATAAGGGGAATAATCAAGAGAAGTAATCAACATTTGTGTGTTTCCGCTTTTGACCTCAGGAGCAGGAACATGTTCCAATACCATTTCCAATAGAGGGGAGATAGAATCTGTGGGCATTTTCCAATCTTGTCCCATCCAATTGTTTTTGGCAGAGCCATAAACGACCGGGAAATCCAATTGCCACTCTTCTCCCCCGAGATCAAACATGAGATCAAAAACAGCCTCGTGGACTTCTTCTGGTCGGCAATTTTCTTTGTCTACCTTGTTAATAACGACCAAGGGTTTTAATTTTAAATCCAAAGCCTTTTTTAATACAAATCGGGTTTGCGGCATCGGTCCTTCGAAAGCATCGACCAACAATATAGCCGCATCCGCCATGTTGAGCACCCGCTCTACCTCTCCACCAAAATCGGCGTGACCCGGGGTATCGATGATGTTGATTTTGACGCCTTTATAATTTACGGATACGTTTTTGGATAAAATAGTAATTCCTCTTTCCCGTTCTAAGTCATTACTGTCCAAAATCAAATCTCCCTTGTTTTCATTGTCCCGAAACAATTCACAGTGAAACATGATTTTGTCTACCAGTGTTGTTTTTCCGTGATCAACGTGAGCGATGATGGCAATGTTTTTTATTTCGGACATGAATTCAAATTAACGAGCGCAAAGATAGTTTTATCTACTCATTTATGGCTCCATAACTTAATGAATTATGGTATTAGCTCATATTGAAAAAACAATCAAACGTTAATATTGACAACTAAAGACAGAGAATTAAATAAAAAAATTAAATTTGTTTGAACCAAATAGTAAAGAACGTATTGCCTTCAAAAATTTTAGTTACGGGAGGTCTGGGTTATATCGGCTCCCACACCAGCGTTGAGTTAATCCAACAGGGATTTGAAATCATCATCGTCGATGATCTTTCCAACAGTTCTACAGACGTGTTGGAGAGCATCAAAAAGATCACAGGTATTTCCCCTGAATTTATAAAACTTGATTTAAGGGATAAAAAAGAAGTCAACCGATTGTTTGAAGACCATCCGGATCTTGGGGGTATCATCCATTTTGCAGCCTTTAAGGCAGTGGGTGAGAGTGTCAATCAGCCACTGGAATATTATGAAAACAATATAGGGTCTCTAATCTATCTGCTTCAAGCCATTGAAAGTAAAGGTCAAAAGTTTTCATTTATATTCAGTTCTTCTTGTACGGTTTATGGTCAAGCAGATCAACTTCCCATCACAGAGCAAGCCCCCATCAAAAAAGCCGAATCTCCCTATGGAAACACCAAACAGATAGGAGAAGACATCCTTTATGACAACACCCGTTCTAACGCGCTTTTAAAGGTAATTTCACTTCGATACTTTAACCCCATTGGGGGGCATTCCAGTATTGAAATCGGAGAGTTACCCAAGGGAAAGCCACAGAATCTTGTACCTTTTATTACCCAAACTGCTGCGGGAATTCATGAGAAACTCAATGTCTTTGGTGATGACTACCCCACCCTTGACGGAACCTGTGTTAGGGATTACATCCATGTTGTAGATTTGGCCAAGGCACATGTGGTTGGGCTTAAAAGAATGATGGACGATGAGCAAAGTGAAAGTTTTGAAGTTTTCAATTTGGGTACGGGAAAAGGCAACAGTGTTTTAGAAGTCATCAAGACCTTCGAAAAAGTCTCCGGTGTTGCTCTAACCTATGAAATTGTTGACCGAAGGCCGGGCGATATTGTAGAGGCCTATGCTGACACAACCAAAGCCAATAAAATCCTGGGATGGCAAGCAAAAAATGATCTGGAAGATGCATTGAAAACTGCTTGGGAATGGGAAAAGAAAATACGTAATATTTAACCAAACATATCATTATGAATTCTAGTTTTGAATTTTTGGACTACCTTATTTTTGTTGTATATGCCCTTGTCATATTGGGTTTAGGATTATGGGTATCAAGAAACAAAGAGGGTGAAGAGAAGAGTGCCGAAGATTACTTTTTGGCGGGTAAGTCACTCCCTTGGTGGGCGATTGGCGCTTCTTTGATTGCAGCCAATATCTCTGCCGAGCAATTCATCGGTATGTCGGGATCAGGTTTTGCATTGGGTCTGGCCATTGCTTCCTATGAATGGATGGCAGCCATAACGCTCATCATTGTAGGTAAATACTTTCTTCCCATTTTTATTGAGAAAAAATTATATACCATTCCAGAGTTTGTCGAAAAGCGTTTTTCCTCTCAACTGAAAACGATCTTGGCTATCTTTTGGATTTCACTCTATATATTTGTCAATCTGGCTTCGGTAATGTACCTGGGAGGCTTGGCTTTAGAAACCATAATTGGAATAGATTTGGTTTATGCGGTATTGGGTTTGGCGCTTTTTGCAGCCGCGTATTCACTTTATGGGGGATTGACAGCAGTGGCATGGACAGACATCATTCAGGTGGTTTTTCTCGTATTGGGAGGCCTGGTGACTACCTACTTGGCACTGGATACGGTATCCCAAGGACAAGGTGTTTTGGAAGGTTTAAAATCCATTTACAAAGCTGCTCCTGACCGTTTTGAAATGATTTTGGAAAAAGGTAATCCCGAGTACAACAACTTGCCAGGTATCGGGGTATTGGTCGGAGGACTTTGGGTTGCTAATCTTTATTATTGGGGATTCAACCAGTATATCATTCAACGTACCTTGGCTGCAAAATCGCTCAGAGAGTCCCAAAAGGGAATTTTGTTCGCGGCAGGACTCAAATTGATTATCCCATTGATTGTTGTCATTCCCGGAATTGCGGCTTATGTAATCGTAAACGATCCTGAAATTCTTGCAGGATTGGGTGAAAATGGTATGTTAAATATTCCCACCGAGGGTAAGGCAGACAAGGCCTACCCCTGGTTGATGCAATTTTTACCCGTAGGACTTAAGGGGTTGGCCTTTGCGGCTCTGGCAGCAGCCATTGTATCCTCATTGGCTTCGATGT
>JAAZUX010000189.1 GCA_018623955.1 Flavobacteriaceae bacterium
ATTTTTTGGTAATAATCGTTTTCCCGATCCAGATAATCCAAAACCTCGGGGTTCTCCCTTTCGTTAAGCCAATAATAGGGATCAATGCGAATGTGGTCGTGAATCTTGTGTTGATAAGGAACTACATCAGCCACTGGTGGGCTTATGTTGGAGTTGGGCATGCTTTTGTGGTTAGAATTACATCCGGGAACAAAAGTAATTGAGTATAGCAATGGAAAAAAAATCTGAGGGTAAAGTTTTTGAAATTCATAAGAAGTGGGTTACTTTTACTTCGACTTAATTCTAAATTTTATTTTAAGTTCGGAATTTAAAATTAATTTTGTCAAATTCAATTTACAAAAAATTTGAAATGATTTCTTCTGATAAGGAAAAAGAACTTAGTGATCGCCTTGGTGCGTTAAGGGGGTATCTTTGACATAGATGCCAAAAAAATAGAAATCACCAATCTAGAGGAAAAAACCCTGGTGCCAAACTTTTGGGATGACGCGCAGCAGGCTGAAAAGCTCATGCGCGAAATAAGAAGCCTAAAAAAATGGGTGGAAGACTATGAAGATGTTCGTCAAAAACATGAGGATCTTATGGTTTTATTGGAATTCCAGAAAGCGGGTGAAATCACCGATGCTGAAGTAGAAGAGCATTACCACCAAACCCTGATCCAACTCGAGCAGATTGAATTCCGAAACATGTTGTCCGACGAAGGAGATGACCTCAGTGCAGTCCTACAGATCACCGCGGGTGCTGGAGGAACAGAAAGTTGTGATTGGGCTGAGATGCTCATGCGTATGTATTTGATGTGGGCCGAAAAAAACAACATCAAAGTCAGAGAACTCAACCACCAAGCAGGAGACGTAGCAGGAATAAAAACCGTAACCTTGGAATTAAACGGAGCATTCGCTTTTGGCTGGCTTAAAGGAGAAAACGGAGTGCACCGACTGGTTCGAATCTCTCCTTTTGACAGCAATGCAAAAAGGCACACCTCTTTTGCCTCGGTATATGTATACCCCTTGGTGGATGACAGCATCGAAATTGTGGTCAACCCCTCAGAGTTTACATGGGAAACCATGCGAGCCAGTGGTGCAGGTGGGCAAAATGTCAATAAGGTAGAAACCGCTGTGCGATTGAGACACCATCCTACAGGTATCATCATTGAAAATTCGGAAACCCGTTCGCAATTGGAAAACAAAAATAAAGCGATGCAATTGTTAAAATCTCAGCTTTATGAAATCGAATTGCAAAAAAAACTATCGGCTCGAAATGAGATAGAAGCCTCAAAAAAGAAAATCGAATGGGGGTCTCAGATCAGAAACTATGTGATGCACCCCTACAAGTTGGTAAAAGACGTCAGAACCCAAACCGAAACCAATGATGTAGACAGCGTAATGAATGGGAGTATCGATGATTTTCTAAAAAGCTATCTGATGTTGATGGGACAAAAAGAAACCTAAACAATACCTATGAATAAAATAAAAAACATCATTTTTGATTTGGGCGGTGTACTCATCGATTGGAATCCGGAATATGTTTATCTGGAAGTCTTTGAAGGAGATCGTAAAAAAATGCAATGGTTTTTTGATGAGATCTGCACCATGGACTGGAATGAAAATCAGGATGCAGGCTATCCCATTTCCCAAGCCACGGAGGATCGGGTAAAAATGTTTCCCCAATATGAGGAGTGGATCAGAATCTATTATGGTCGATGGGAAGAAATGCTTGGGGGAGCCATTGAGGAAACGGTCGGTATCTTGGATCAACTGCTAAAAAATCCACATTATAGGGTCGTTGCTTTGACCAACTGGAGCGCAGAGACCTTTCCAGTAGCCTTAGAACGGTTTGAATTTCTTCATCGTTTTGAGGGAATAGTAGTATCGGGTTCCGAAAAAACACGTAAGCCCTTTCGGGAAATATACCAATTGACCTTAGATCGTTATGGTTTTAGGGCTGAGGAAAGCTTGTTTATAGATGACAACCTGAGAAATGTCCAAGCTGCCTCAGATATGGGCATCCAGACCATTCATTTCAAAAATCCCAAAGACTTGAAGTTGAACCTTGAAGCCAAAGCGATTCGACTTTAGAACGGCATATCATCCCCACCCTCTGAGGGAAGATCAAAGGCATCATCCGGACCCGGTAATCTTCCAATAGGTGGATTGGCGGAATCATTATCGTTCATTTTGGATTGAAATTCGTAGGGTGAGTCGTTGGATTGTAAATCTTCAAATTTACCCAAGTTCCCAATAAATTTCATACGAATATTGTCCAGTCCCCCGTTTCGGTGTTTGGCCACAATAAACTCGGCTTGACCAACAGACGAAGTGTGTTCTTCATCATCCCATTCCTCGATACCGTAATACTCCGGTCTGTAAATAAAAGAAACGATATCGGCATCTTGCTCAATGGCACCGGATTCCCTGAGGTCGGACAGTTGAGGTCGTTTGGTTCCTCCTCTGGTTTCTACGGCCCTTGAAAGCTGAGACAGGGCAATTACCGGAATGTCCAATTCCTTGGCCAATGACTTAAGATTTCTCGAAATGGTAGAAATCTCTTGTTCGCGATTACCCGCTTTACTGCTGGTACCTGCGGTCATTAACTGCAGGTAGTCAACAATAATGAGTTTGATCTCGTGTTGTGAAGCCAGTCTTCTTGCTTTGGCGCGTAGATCGAAAATGGACAGCGCAGGGGTATCGTCTATGAATAAGGGTGCTTTTTCCAGATCTCCCACCTTTACATTGAGTTGTTTCCATTCGTGATCTGCCAATTTCCCGGTTCTGAGTTTTTCGGACGACAGTCCTGTTTCGGCAGAAATCAGTCGGGTGATCAACTGTACGGAGGACATTTCGAGAGAGAAAAAAGCAACGGGAGTTTGCTGGGTGACAGCCATGTTTCGGGCCATAGAAAGGGTCAGTGCGGTTTTACCCATACCCGGCCTGGCAGCGATAATGATCAAATCACTGGGCTGCCATCCCGAGGTGAGAAGATCCAGTTTTTCGAATCCGGTAGCCACACCACTCAATCCATCCTTATTGGCAATTTCCTCGATTTTTTTCTTGGCCAACATCACCAAATTTTGGGCGGTGTCTGAAGATTTTTTGATATTCCCCTGGGCCACATCATACAACTTGGATTCCGCCTCATCCAACAAATCAAAAACATCGACAGACTCCTTATATGAGGATTCTATGATTTCATTTGAAATACGGATCAAACTTCTTTGAATGTATTTCTGTAAAATAATTCGGGCGTGAAATTCAATGTGAGCACAAGA
>JAAZUX010000190.1 GCA_018623955.1 Flavobacteriaceae bacterium
GGAGCTTCAGTAGTTGTTTCAGGATCAAATATTGGAACAACAACTGATTTCGACGGAAATTTTTCCTTAAACAACTTAAACCCAAAAGACCAATTAATTATAAGCTACTTGGGATATGAAGACTTTGAGATTTTAGTTGACGGCTCAACTTCTGATCTTTCTGTTGGACTTCAATTGGCTTCGAGTAAACTTGACGAGATTGTTGTAATTGGATACGGAACACAAACCAAGAAAGAAGTTACAGGTGCTGTAACTGTTGTCGGTTCTGGAACGATAGAAAAGCTAAATCCAACTCGTGTTGAGCAAGCTCTGCAAGGGCAAGTTTCAGGTGTTAACATTACTTCTGGCTCTGGTTATCCAGGAAGTGGTTTAAACATCAGAATACGTGGTATATCAACGAACGGTGATAATAGACCGTTAATTTTGGTTGACGGAAATGTCATTGAAGATCTTTCTGTCATCAACCCAAAAGACATTGAAAGTGTAAATGTCATAAAAGATGCAACTGCTGGAATATACGGAGTTCGTGCTGCAAACGGGGTGATCCTCATTGCGACAACGAAAGGAACTAAAAACAAAGACCTAGCTATCAATGTTGATTCGTATTTCGGTATCCAAACTACAAGTAGAATGATGGATCTAATGGACTCATCACAATATGCATTGTATACCAATGAGGTGGCAGGCTATAGTGTGTTTAGTGATTTTCCATCCTATAATATCGACTGGCAAGAAAAGGTATTTGAGTTTGCTCCTATTGCTAGTGCAAATGTTTCTGCTACTGGTGGAACGGCAAAGTCTTCCTATGCAGCTAGTGTTTCATACCTTCATCAAGATGGAATTGTCGGTTTATCGAAGTCAAACTACAGCAGATTAACGGCAAGAGTTAATTTCAACTATGATATATCAGAAGATTTAAAGTTTAACTCATCAGTTCTTTACACACATTCCTTAAAGAATAATTTACCAGAAGGTGGAATTGGTTCTGTTCTTTACAGTGCAATCAATATGGATCCAAGTTATCCAGTATTCAACACTGATGATTTTAATGAAATTTCAAACCCAAAATCATATTCTTTTGCAAATACGGTAGCAGCTTTTGAGATAATTAACCCAGTTGCTCAGATAAATAGCACTCACAACACAACTCTTGTAGATAAATTTAGTGCTAATGTTGGCCTAGATTATAGCCCATTTGACAATATTACACTTTCTTCAAAATTACAGCTAAACCATGCAAATGTGTTGTACGATATTTTTCAACCGATTGTAAATTTTGGACGAAACAAATCAGCGAATCGCACAAAAAATAGAGTTACTGATCATGGGGATACTTATGATGACTACACATGGGATAATTTTGTAACCTATGAAAATACTTTCGCAGATAAACATAATATAAAGGCATTACTTGGGGCTTCAGTCTTTAGAACAAAAGGGTATTTCTACGGTTACCAAGGAGATGAACTTGCAAATGGTCTCAACGATGTTGGAAGCGCATCTATTGCCAACCTGATTCCTGAGAATGTATTGCCAAGGTTTAATGACGATGATATTTCAAAAGGAGCAAATGAGTTTGACTCTCGATTAGCTTCAGCTTTTGTGCGTTTACAATACAATTACGACAACAAGTATTTGTTATCGGGTGTTGTTAGACGTGACGGCTCAAGTAAATTTTCGCCAGAGAATAAGTATGGAGTTTTTCCATCAGGATCAATTGGTTGGAATATTTCTGAGGAAGATTTTTTTCAAAGCTCTCTGATTAGTTCTCTCAAGCTCAGAGCCAGCTATGGAATCATAGGGAATGACCGCATAAACGACTTTATTTTCATTTCTGTACTAGATGGAGAAGCGGTGTATTCTAACAATGCAGAAGAAACAGAAGATGACCTGTTGCGTGGTGTTGCTGAGGGTCAACTGTCAAATCCATCAGTGGTTTGGGAAAAACAAAAAACATCAAACGTAGGACTTGATTTTTCATTATTTGACAGTAGTTTAAATGTTTCTCTTGATGCTTACGAGAGAGAAACAGAAGACTTACTTGTAACGCCACAGGCATCTGGACTTCTTGGTATAGCAGCTCCTGGTTCATCTGCTCCTACAGTGAATGCTGGAACAGTCTCCAATAAAGGTTTAGAGTTAAGCCTTGCTTACAATGGCAAAATAGGGGACAACTTAGATTTTAATCTGGGATACAATATATCAACCATAGATAATGAAGTTCTTTTTGTAGCTAGTAAAAACGGCTTTGAGCAAGGTGGTGACTGGGGTGTAGGACTAGGAATTATTCCTTCTCGAATGCAGGCTGGCTATCCCATAGGATATTTCTATGGCTATAAAACAGACGGTTTATATCAGTCGCAAGAAGAGATAGATGCACTTGATGCAAACGCATTTGATGAAGATGGTGAAAGCATCGATTATCATGATGGAGCAAAAGTTGGAGATTTGAGATTTGTAGATATGAATGGGGATGGATACATCTCGGATGAAGACAAAACATACCTAGGGGATCCAATTCCAGATTTTACAATGGGCTTTAATGTTGGATTCAATTACAAGAACTTTGATTTTAATGCCTCTGCTTATGCATCAATTGGGAACGATATGGTTCGTGATTATGAGCGTCAAGCTGCCAGAACAAATAGAGGCGAATATATGTTTGAAAGATGGAGAGGTCCTGGAACTGGAAACACAATTCCACGTGCCTCTGATGGATCTTCAATTAACAATATGAATTTTTCAGATTATTTTGTAGAAGATGCATCATACTTAAGAATACAAAACGTTCAACTTGGTTATAAAGCTAATGATCAACTTAACAGTCGCTTAGGTGTTGATTCATTAAGACTTTATCTCTCGGTTAATAATTTATTTACATTCACCAACTACAATGGCTTTGATCCTTCTGCCAGTAGTAGTTCACCAATTGGAGCAGGGATTGATAAAGGATTTTACCCCGTATCTCGCTCCTTTTTATTTGGTCTAAATGTTAAACTCTAAAAATATCATGATGAACAATATTAAAAAATTTGGATTTTTATCTTTTTTCCTACTCACAATCTCATGTGATGATTTCCTTGAGGTTGAGCCTAAGGGAGAAATCGCTGAAACTTTTTTTAATTCAGCCGAAGACTACGACAAAGCTCTTATTGGAGCCTACGACTTATTGCAAGCCACTTTTTGGGGTACCCAAACAGCGGTAATTGCTTCACCAGATATTGTTGCGGGTGGAGATCGTTTAAATTATGATCAA
>JAAZUX010000191.1 GCA_018623955.1 Flavobacteriaceae bacterium
ATTTTAAAGTTCAAAATTCAGTTTAAAAAAGGTAAAAAATATGTAATTAACATCATTTACTTAATAATCTCTGTTTTCATATAAACATTATTGATAGGCATTTCTCTGTTGTCTACTTTCAATTGGTTGATTTGATCCACAACTTCCATACCACTGATCACTTTACCAAAAGCAGTGTAATGACCGTCCAAATGATAGGCTCCCGGGGATTGTTGAACGATAAAGAATTCGTAAGGAGATGCAAGTTTGTGTGGATTGTCGATTTCACTACTGGGCATGGAAATGACTCCGCGGTGATGGGAGTGTCCTTTTTTGGTATCGGGAGGGAGGAGGTAGCGTCCAATCTGATGTCTTTTTTTCATGCTTTTCCGACTGTCCGAATTTCCTCCTTGAATGATGAAATTGGGTACTACTCGGTGAAACATGGTACCGTCGAAATATTTTTGCTTGGTTAGATAAACAAAATTTGCCCTGTGATAGGGAGTGTTGTCGTAAAGTAAAACATCAATATTTCCATATTTAGTGATGATTCGTACCCTATTTTCTTTGTTTTTTTGGGCGTATTCATAAAAAAAAGGGATCGCATTTTTGCCATCCAGATAAATCTCTTTTTCTTCTTTTGATTCAACTTTTTTTAATTGTTTTTTTTCAGGAACTTTGACCTTAACTGAATTTTTTTTGGGTTTTTCCTGACAACCAATTTGTGCAAACATTAAAACCCCCAAAAATATTTTTAGATATTTCATGGATATCACTTCTTTTTTTAATCTTATAACAAAGTTAAAAGAAAACCCGCTTGCTGGCCGTGCTGCCCATTCCCTTTTGGCACCCCCCCATCGAATGGAACAGTTGAAATCCACCTCAATCTCAAAGATAAAACCCAAAAATGCTGCCGTATTATTGCTTTTTTATCCCAGTAAAGCGGGAGAAATCAATTTTGTATTAACCCGTCGTAGGGTATACAATGGTGCACATTCCGGACAAATCAGCTTTCCGGGAGGAAAACCAGAACCTTTAGATGATGATCTATGGGCAACCGCTTTGAGGGAGACCCACGAAGAGGTTGGAATTTCACCCGATAAAGTCAAATTCCTCAGATTGCTCACCCAACTCTTTGTTCCACCGAGCAATTTTCTGATTGTTCCCTATGTAGGCTACGTGGAAAAACCTTGTGTTTTTGAACCCGACCCAAAAGAAGTGGAGTCCATTCTAGAAATTTCATTGAGGGATCTTATCAATAACAAGCCCTTGATGACAGAGCAGCTCACTTCCAATTCAAGCGCTGTTAATGTTCCTGCTTATGTTTTTGATCAAAATGAGATTTGGGGTGCAACAGCGATGATCTTGTCCGAATTTAAAATGTTATTTTCAGCAGTACTGCCCAAATAGTTTATATTTGTCTTGAACCATTTGAAGAGGGAGATGTTCAAGAAAAATCCATTTGGCCATTATTTATTTTTAAAGAAATGGCTGATTCGTGTTATGGGGTGTATGTCCCATAGACGCTACAGAGGATTCAATCAATTACAAGTTGAGGGCTCTGATGTAATCAGACAGTTGCCTGAAAATAATGTTTTATTTGTTTCCAATCACCAAACCTATTTCGCCGATGTAGTGGCCATGTTTCATGTTTTTAATGCCAGTTTAAGCGGTCGTATTGATTCAATTAAAAATATTGGATACTTATGGAATCCCAAACTGAATATTTATTTTGTGGCAGCCAAAGAGACCATGAAATCCGGCATTTTACCAAGAATTTTAGCCTATGCGGGTTCCGTATCTATTGAGCGTACTTGGAGAGAAAAAGGAGTAGAAATCAAACGACAAGTAAAAATGAGTGACATTTCCAATATAGGTGTGGCTTTGGACGACGGCTGGGTCATTACCTTTCCCCAAGGAACCACTACTCCCTTCAAACCACTCAGGAAAGGAACCGCTCACATCATCAAGCGGTACAAGCCCATTGTAGTTCCCATTGTAATTGATGGATTCAGAAGGTCTTTTGACAAGAGAGGCATCAGAATCAAGAAAAGAGGCATTCTTCAGTCCATGGAAATTAAATCGCCTTTAGAGATTGATTATGACAATGAATCAGTTGAGTCGATCATTGAAAAAATAGAGTATGCCATTGAGCAGCATCCATCATTCCTCAAGGTGATTCCCAAAGATGAACTTGAAAACCAGGAGCAACTCAACAAAAAACGCGAGTGGTAGTTCCTTTAACTTTTATTGAATGATTCCCGCACAGCTTACTCTTAAACCTGCAGCCCCTGAGGGTTGGGAGACTAAGTCATCTGCTCCTTGGTGAACGATTACAGCTTTGCCAACGATATTCTTGACGGGATCTTCACAGCCAATACACCATAAATCTGTAGAAAATTTAACCATCCCGTGACCTTTATCATCTGCTTCAAAATTACCGATATCACCCCTGTGAAAACCAGATTCGTTTTCCCAGGCACCATGCTGTTCAAAGGTCGGATTCCAGTGTCCTCCTGTTGATTTACCATCAGAAGATGAACAATCTGCCTTTTCATGTAAATGGATGGCATGGGTGCCGGGTTCCAATCCGAAAATATGAGCCTCCATAGTGACGACTCCATCTTTCTCGGTGAGCTTAACTTCTCCACTTGTATTACTGCCGCTTTTGGCGTTCAAACCAATTTTAAGTTTTTCAACAGTAGCTTCCTGACACCCTAAAATGCCAGTCATAAAAATGATCAAAAAAGGAAAAAATACTTTTTTCATAATTGTGGTTGTAATTATTAATTTTATTAAATATACTAACTTTAGGCTTTTATAAGCTTTAATTTTGCTCATCAAATCAATAAATTTTTCCGGTCTAAAAGCACTAGTCCCCCTTTTGATTTTATTTTCATTAATGGCTTGCAAAACGTCCTACCAAAGCATGGTTTTTGACCAGAAAAGTCTTCCTTCAAAACCCAATTACGCAGCACCCATAAGTTGGGCTGTGTTTCCAGGAAAATACCCATTGGTATTAAAGGGTTTTGATAAATTTGATAAAATAGATAATGCCAAAAAAGCAGATGTTTTCTATGTATACCCTACACTCTTCACAGACAAAAAAAATAAAGATTGGAATGCCAATGTTTGGACATCTTCCATTCGACAAGATGTTTTTCAAAAAGCCGTAAAATACCAAGCTTCAGCATGGCTCAATGCCGGGGACTTATACGTTCCTTTTTATCGGCAGGCTCACTACAGGATTTTTGTAGAGCCATACAGC
>JAAZUX010000192.1 GCA_018623955.1 Flavobacteriaceae bacterium
AGAACCAGTGCTTGAAGTGGGGTGGAGGTTACTTCTCTTTTTACGGTACAAACCTCTCTGGAAGTGGCATCGAAAGTGAGCATGTTAGGGGGTGGTGAAGTTCGTCGAATAAAGGTGTATAGCCCTCTACGATAGAGATCTTCTCCTTGAGATTCTTTGTATTCTAATAGAAAGGTGGAGAAGTTGTTTTTTTCTTTCCAAAGCCCCTTGGGCTGATAGGGTCTGACACTTTCCCCTCCCACTTTGGGGTTGAGCAGGCCACTGACTTTTAGTGCATTATCTCGTATAATCTCTGCCGTTAATCGGGAAGTATTGGCGCGTGCCAGGAGGAGGTTGTTGGGATCTTTTTGCTCTAGTGTTGGATTGCTTACCGATTGTTGCTGGTAGGTTTTTGACAGTACCATTTTTTTGATCAGTGCATTTAAATCCCAATCTTCGCTAAAACTGACGGCCAGCCAGTCGAGTAGCTCGGGATGGGAGGGCAATTGTCCCTGTACCCCAAAGTCGTTGGGCGTGGCTACGAGGCCTTTTCCAAAGATCATTTGCCAGTATCGATTGACCGCCACTCTTGCGGTAAGGGGGTTTTTGGAATCAAAAAGCCATTGGCTAAGCCCCAATCGATTTTTGGGTAAATCTTTATCCATTGCGGGCAGAGCTTCCGGTACTTTGGCCTCTACTGTATAGAGGGGCTCACTGTAATCCCCGCGATTGTAGAGGTAGGTAGGACGGGGTTGGTCCATTTCTCGCATGACCATGATTTCGGGTATGGGGGTATAGGTCTCTAAGTATTCCTCACGATTTTCTTTGAGTTGTTTTTTCAGCTCAAGAATTTGGGGATCTTTTTCAATGAGGTGTTTCTGAACGGTCGTCCATGCAATTTCTTCTTTTTGTCCTGTGGTTTCGGAGTGCTCTGATTGGACTTCGAAGGGGGTGAGCACTCCATTGAAGAACTTAAATTCATCGAGCTTTCCACTGAATAATCCGAAGTCACCCGTAGACCCTTCGTAGGATTTTCCAATGATCAAATTCCTTTTGGAGCTGACAAAACCTTTGTCTTTGTCGCGGTAGGTTGGCTTTATGGTTTTGTAGAGGTTGTCGATGACGCCTATTGTTTCAATTTCTTTACCATTTTGATAAAATCTAACCCCTTCAGTTTTTCCGCTACCGTCAACGGTAACCATCAGGTGCTGCCATGTATTCAGTTGGAGAGAGTCTACCGATCTCACGTGGATGAGGTTGGAGGGAGCTACATTGATCAGGCGTAGATTGATTCTGTTTTGGTCGTCCATATAGTACTCCCATCCGCGCCAGAGGTCATTTTTCCATCCGGCATTGGCCACCAGGGTTTGGGAAGATCCTTTTTTTCTTTTGTTGGTATTCATCCAAATGGAAAGGGAAAAGGGATCGGTCCATTCTATGTTGGGGATCAAATCGTTGGTGATATGCAAGTGATCATGATCTTTACTGAATTGAAAGGCATTTCCTTTGATTCCGGGAACGATTTCGGGCATTTGATCAATTCCACCAAAGAAATCTTTTTTACCGTCCACGCTGTGTCTTCCCTTTTTGATTTTGGCCATTTTTTCAAAAGCACCGTGAAATACCAATTGTGGTTTTGCTTTGGTTTTTAAAGCGAGTTCCTCAGAATATTGATATACTTTTTGTAATTGTTCACGGGTGATGGCGATGTCTTTTTTGATGTGGTTTAGCCCCTGATTGAGTTGATCTAATTTGGTTTGTGTTGCCTCGTTGGAGAGGGGTAATAGGGGTCCAAATTCTCCATCATCCCCGGTCATTCCAAGTTCTCTGATGTTGTTAAAGAAAGCGGTAAGCTGGAAATAATCTTTTTGTGAAATGGGGTCAAATTTGTGATCGTGGCATTTGGCGCAGGCTACGGTGAGTCCCAAAAATGCAGTGGAGAGGGTTTCGGTGCGGTCAAAAACATAGTGCAAACGCCATTCTTCGTCGATGACCCCGCCCTCGGCGGTCATGGGGCTATTTCTATTGAATGCGGTGGCGAGTTTTTGCTCTTGAGTGGCTTCGGGTAGCAGGTCTCCGGCCAATTGCCAGGTTACGAATTGGTCGTAGGGCATGTTTTGCTTAAAGGCTTTTAGAACCCAATCTCTCCAGGGCCACATGGTGCGAATACCATCGGCATGTAAACCATGGGAATCGGCATATCGAGACAGGTCGAGCCAGTCGAGGGCCAAGCGCTCAGCGTGTGCGTCGGTATCCAGGAGTCGATCCACCAGGTTTTCATAGGCTTGTTCACTTTTGTCATTGAGAAAATCGTCCAGCTCCGCTATGGAAGGGGGTAGCCCGGTCAAATCCAAATAGAGCCTTCTGGCCAAAATGGCTTTGGAGGCTTTTGGGGAAAAATCTAGGCCTTCTTGTTCTAATCTCTTTTTGATGAATTGGTCTATGGGATTTTGCAGTGCATTGGAATCTGTTTTGGGTTTTTGTTTTTTGGGAGGTAAAAATGCCCAATGTTCTTTCCATTCGGCCCCTTGTTCTATCCATTTAAAAATGATGGCTTTTTCTCTGTTGGTCAAAGCCAAGTTGGCTTCGGGGGGTGGCATGACCACATCGGGATCGTCGTGTATGATCCTGTGGGCACTTTCGCTTTTGTATAAATTGCCTGAGTTAAAGGCTCTTTTTCCACTTTCCAATTTGGAAAAAGCTATAGACTCTACATCCAATCTCAATCCGGCTTTTCGGGTTTTTTCGTCGGGGCCGTGGCATTGATAACATCGGTCAGAGAGTATGGGTTTGACGTGGTAATTGAAGTCGACCACTTCCGGCAAATTACTGTATTCCTCGGTGATTTCAGTGGGGACTTCGAGCGAGCAGGATAGGAGAAGACCAGCCAAGGCAATAACAGCATAAACCTTTTTCATCATCATTAAAAGCGTTTAAATAGGTATATAATGGTTAATGGCTAAGTTAATTAATTTTTGTAATAAACATAGGGAGCTTTGTCATTTGGAAATTGGAGGAATTGCATGACTTGGTATTCATTTTTCAGCGCAGAGGAAGGCCGTGGATTTTTGGGGGTAAATACTTTGAGTTTTTCGGGGGGAAGTATTTTGATAAAACTTTCATCAATGGGATCTCCATTGAGGGACTTGGGATTTTCGAGCTTTAGGTGTTTTGTAAAAAACGCGTAGGCAGCGATTCTTTTGGAATGGCCATAGTCGTGTTTTTCGTTGGCCAAATGTACATTTTCGACCTGATGGGTTTTACC
>JAAZUX010000193.1 GCA_018623955.1 Flavobacteriaceae bacterium
GGATATTATCAGGGATAAATCTAGTATCCACTTTTCTGTGTTTTTGGAATGAGGGGTTTTAATAAAAACATATCGTCCGTAGATCAATAGAATTACCTGCAGAATAGGGATGATTTTCAGATCGAAAAGCGTGGGGAAAAAGAGAAAAGTTGTGGGAAAAGCGATCAAGTGTATCCCATCGAATATCCTTCCTTTTATTTGAATTTCCAAAAGGGTTATCATTGAAATAATAGTGACCATTAGTAGGACATTACCCAGTATGGAGGGCCACTGATCAATGAGGGGGGCCCCTCTTTTATCTATAGCCGAAGAAAATAAGACCGTGGATACAATAAGAAATATGGAAGTAAGATATGTTCTCGAACCGATTGTCTTGAAAATCTTTACTATCATATCCAATTTTATTACTTTTGCAATATAATTAAAGCACCATTAATGAAAAATTTTTTCGAAGCCATTGCCAGTTTGTTTGAAAATCTGTTGTTTCTTCCCTATCAATTACTGACCCAACTCGAACCTTTTAGCTGGTGGTTGGCCAATGGAATGAGTTTTCTTTTTCTAGCGATTGGATCTGTTGCTGCCATTTATTGGATCAAACAATTGCGAAAATTCGATAAAAGTGGAGAGGAAAACAAAGACCCCTCTGCTCATTCATTTTTATAGATCAAACCCGATATCTTTTCTAAAGTACATCCCCTCAAAGCTTATCTCATTCAACAGTTGGTAGGACTTTAAGAGTGCATTTTTATGGTTGTCCCCCAAGGAGGTGACCGCTAATACCCGCCCGCCATTGGTCAATATTTCACCATCTTGGTGCGTTGTGCCCGCTTGAAAAACGGTGCTGTTGGATGAAGATGGCAAGCCTTTTATTGTTTTTCCTTTTTGGTAGTCCTCGGGATATCCACCCGAAACAGCTACTACGGTGGTAGCACTTTGATCTTCGATGATAAGCTCGACTTGATCCAGCTTACCCATTGCTGTGGCGTGTAGCATTTCTGCCATGTCATTTTTTATTCTGGGTAAAACGACTTGGGTCTCTGGATCTCCCATTCTAACATTATACTCTATAACATAGGGGGCATCTCCTACACGAATCAATCCTATAAATACAAAACCTACATAGGGAATATTATCTTTTTTGAGTCCGTCAATGGTGGGTTTAACAATGGTTTCTTGTATGGCCTTGCAAAACTTTTCGTCCGCAAAAGGAACCGGGGATACAGCTCCCATTCCTCCAGTATTCAAACCAGTATCTCCCTCTCCGATACGTTTGTAGTCCTTGGCCAATGGAAAAGTGACATAGTTTGAACCATCGGTTAAAACAAAGCAGGACAACTCAATCCCACTCAAAAATTCTTCGATGACAACCTTGGAAGAGGCCTTACCAAACTTTTGATCCAAAAGCATGTTGGAAAGCTCCTTTTTGGCTGTTTCTAAGTCATTGATAATGAGCACTCCTTTACCTGCAGCTAAACCATCTGCTTTAAGTACGTAGGGAGCTTTCATTTGCCCCAAAAAGGCGTAGCCTTCTTCTATTTTTTCGGGGGTAAAGCTTCCGTATTGAGCTGTAGGTATGTTGTGTCGACTCATAAAGGCCTTGGCAAACTCTTTGCTTCCTTCTAGTGTAGCCCCCAGCTTTTGCGGCCCGATAAGGGGAATGTTTTTCAATTGAGGGTCGTCGAGAAAGAAATCGTGGATGCCATTGACTAATGGATCTTCAGGGCCGACCACCACAAGGTCTATATTGTTTTGAATGACTGCATTTTTCAGAGCCTCGAAGTCGTTAACCCCTATGTCAAGGTTGGTGGCCAATGCAGCCGTACCGGCATTTCCGGGTGCTACAAAAAGTTGATCGATCGTTTTACTTTGGGCAAGTTTCCAACAAAAGGTGTGTTCTCTACCTCCGCTGCCCAATACCAGTATGTTCAATTTTTTCACACGTTTAGGTCTATGTTAATTCGCTGATATTTATTCATGTCCTTTTGTTGAGGAATTTATCTTAGAGGGTTTCATCGGGAACAAATATACTTAAGTGTGTCTTATTATGTTTTAAACCTTTGAAAAATCCCTTTCCATCTGAAGTTTCTCAGAAACTTCCCCTGTTTTGGGTCGACAATAAACGGAATGCCCTTTCTTTTGGCTTCCAAAAACCCTTTGATATAGCTGAAAAAAATTCTTGCCTCCCGCTTGACCCATGCCCGTTTTAACCCAATAATCAGGGTCAAAATCAGACCCAACCTCATGCGATAGGTAGCTACCCCTTGTAACCGAGCAGCACCGGGACTGTAGTTAAAACCTGTAGGTTTAAGGTGTTTTACCTTAAGGGAGGGATCTACTTTTAACTCCCATCCATGATATTGAGCCATCAACTCGTCGAGCGTATCCCAACCAATGGACTTTGCTATTTTACCTGTTTCCAAAAAACATTCTTTTCGATAGGCTTTGAGCGATCCCCTAATGTGGTCGTCTTTGTTGAGGTTTTCCAAAACCCATTGATCATCCTTTTGAATATAGCACTGCCCCGCTGCCATACCCAATCGGTTGTTTTCTTTAAAATGCTGCGATAGCTTCAATAGGTAATTTGACTCAAAAACCATGTCTGCATCGTATTTACAGATGATGTCATAATCCTCATCCAATACCCCATAGCCTTTGTAAAAAGCTTCTACAATTTTTGCCCCGGGGAGGTGTTCCTCCGATGATTTTTTGTGGACCTGCTGTATCCAAGAGTGTTGTTGGGTAAAATCATTGACGATTTCTGCTGTTCGATCAGTAGAATTGTCATTGACCACCACCACTTGAGCGGGTTTCATCTGCTGATTGACTAGCGAATCGAGGGTTTTTGCAATGTGCTCCTCCTCGTTGTGGGCCGGTATGACAATGTAAATTTTCAAGGTTTATGCGTTGATTTTTTCGGCATAAACAATATAGTGCCTGGGTATAAAATACCTCAACAAGGATCGAACACCAAATGATTCAGGTGGATTGATCCATTTCTGGCTTGCAATAATTTTCCAGCCTGTTTTCTCCAAAAGCCAATTGAACTGCCAATCTTCAAACTCGTGAAAATGGCGGTCTCTCATGTCCGTTTTACTTCTATAAGCGCCTGAAAACCATAGGTTTAACGGAACGCTGACCACTAGTTTTTTGGCCTTTATACTTTTTAAAACTTGATAGGGGGAAAGCAGGTGCTCCAATACTTCGAACGCAGTTACCACTTCTGCTTTGGAA
>JAAZUX010000194.1 GCA_018623955.1 Flavobacteriaceae bacterium
CATCTTACCCAAAGACCAAAGTGCCTTTACCACCCAAGCCATATGGTACAATCCCACACATACCGAACAAGCCTACTACAACTGGATGACCGCCGCCGCCGCCGCTCAACAAGATTTGGTATTTTACACCCCGGGTGATCAGTTCCTTACCCATGGAGGAATGGCAAAAGCCTGGCCCATTGACCCGCTCAACAGAGATTTGTCCCAATACAACCAAAATAATTTTGGCCCCAGTAAATCCTACCACGTCATTGGAGAATACAATGATTTTTTTGGAGGATATTATAAGGACAGCGACATAGGTTTTGGTCATTGGGGACGATATGACGAAATCCCCGGACAAAAACTATGGCTTTGGAATCTCTCTCGAGCCGGAGGAATTTGGGAAGACCTGCTCACTGATACCGATGGGCAGTATATCGAATATCAGGCCGGAAGACTTTATGTCCAATATTTCCCCGGTGAGGAAAACCCCATCAGTCAAGCCACTTTCGATCCCCATTTGACGGATCAATGGACAGAGGTTTGGTTTCCCGTCAAAGACATTGGTGGAATCAAAGAGGCTTCTCCCTTCGGTGCCATGAATGTGATCGAAACCGATAATTCTTTGGAAGTAAAAATCAATGCTTTTAAAGCAACCGAATCCATTGTTACCCTTAAAACGCGTGGGAAAACACAAACTCAAACCCTAAAAACCACTCCCAACAGCACCCATATCCTTTCTTTTCCCAAACCTGGGGGAAATTATTCCATTGACGTTCCCGGATTGGAATTGCATTACAACACTCAGCCGGCACTGATCAAAAGAAGCTTTGACAATCCCGAAGTGATTGCTCAAAATACACTAGAAAAAACTTTTTTAAAGGCCAAAGACGCCCAGCGCTATCGCGATTACCCATTGGCAGAAGCATTGCTCAAAGAAGTTATTGAAGAAGACCCCCTTCATCTCGAGGCCAGAAAAGAACTGTCCTTTCTCTACTACAGAAATGGTGATTATGACCAAGCCCTTTCCATTGCCAACATTGGTTTACAAATCGACGCCTATCACAACGGACTCAATTACACTGCCGGAATTGCCTATATGGCACAAAAAGACTGGATCAATGCCAAAGAACATCTGGGGTGGGCAGCCCGAACAGTGGCTTACCGTTCCGCTGCCAATACTTTACTGGCGCAAATCCATCTGATTGAAAAAAAATACAGCGATGCCCAACATTACAATGACATCGCCCTAAAGTTTAATGCCGAAAACATCAATGCCCTTTCCCAAAAAGCTCTGCTTTATCGAATGATGGGTGACAAAGAAAATGCACTCAAAACAATTTCAGAAATCGAAGAAATAGACCCCATCAATCATTTTGCAGTTTACGAAAAGTATTTGCTGGGTGAAAATGACAAAAAAGCGGTTACCGATTCCCATCGATCGGAATTTCCCTACCAGACTTTCCTGGAGTTGGCCTTGTTCTATCACAACAGAAACAATGATGCGGAAGCCATTAAAATCCTTGAAACAGGCTCCAAGCATTTGCTCAATTCACTTTGGTTGGCTTATCTAAATCAAAACCAAATGGCCCTCAGCACGTTGGACAATGAATCCATTGCTTTTGTTTTTCCCTTTAGGAAAGAAAGCCTAAATATGCTGGAATGGGTGGTTGCCAATAATCCTTCATGGAGGGCCCAATATCTGAAGGGTCTCAATCTCATGGGACGTGCGCAAATGGAAAAGGGCATTCAAATTTTTAAAGATTTGGGGCAAAAGCCCAATGATCACCTCTTCTACTATGTCAGAGGAATGTTGTTTAAAGAACATCAACTGGCGGGATATCAAAAGGATTTACAAAGGGCCTATAAGCAGTCCCCAAAAAATTGGCGGTATGCCTTTGCTTTGGCAGAGGATCATTTTAAATCCGGAAACGCATCAGCCGCTTTGAAAATCATACAGAAGACCTACAAACAGGATCAGGACAACTATTTTGCAGGTATGCTTTTGGCACAAACACTCAATCAGCTTAAAGATTATGACAAGGCCATCGGACTGCTCAAAGATTTAAGAATTTTGCCATACGAACATGCCACCGAGGGTAGAAAGATTTATACCAATGCCCATAACGGCAGTGCTTTGCAAGCGATCATTAAAGGAGATCATACCAAAGCTGCTGAAAGACTTGAGAAAACCTTGCTTTGGCCGGAACACCTTGGAGTAGGAAAACCTTTTGATCCTGAAGAGCGCTGGGAAAGATTTCTCATGGCTTACCTTCAGCATAAAGACCAACAAAGCGAAAAGGCTCAAAAATCGCTGGAACAAGTGGCCAAGTTCTCAAAAGAACAATTGTTTAAATCCTCCAAGAATCATCTTTTGGGCATCTATGCCCTAGCACAAACCCAAGGAGAGAAACAGGCACAACAATTCATTGCACAGCTATTGGCGTCACAGCATGGATCAAGCCCTCAAACCAAGGCCTTGGTTGAATTTTATTATACCCACCCCAAAATGGAATGGAATAAGAATTTTATCGGAACCTTGTCGGAATTTCTCAACTCCAAGTAGTATATATTTTGGCTAAGGGAATTTGGTTATCGTAAACCCAGTTTTTGACTGATATAATTCCCTACATTTCTCCCTTGTTCTAGGCCTTCTTCGATGGCCTTTCTGTAGTGAATCCCTCCATACATTCTACTGATAGCGGCCTCTTCTGCAGCATGATTGAATGATTTATAACTGCGAATGGGGAGGTCGTAGGGCAGTTCGGTATCATCATCAAAGGCAATATTGTCTCCAAAGAAATCGGTAAGGATCACAGAGGCCGCCCCGGAAACGACAGAATGACCACTGGTATATTCCGGGAAAGGCGGGGTCTGCAATACCGGGTACCAATCTTCATCCAAAACTTGGTTAATCAGGGTCTCCGGACGGATCAGATTACTCCTGTATTTTTCGTCCCAACAACTGATAAACGCGTCGGCTATGGCAAGGGAGGTATGGGTATAGGCCGCTACGGTGGTGTCAACATCGGTATTACTGTTACGGGCTACAATTTTAGTGATCCCGATCCAATGGGCACCAGGACTGATCTTTTTTAGGGCAAACATCACATGACCCTTGTGGGTTGAGACATAGGGATTGCAGTCCCAGAATTTGGCGATCTCCTGTCGTTCGTCCTCCTGATCATTTTGCTGAATCTCACGAACCACCCTGTA
>JAAZUX010000195.1 GCA_018623955.1 Flavobacteriaceae bacterium
ATATGTAAACTATGGAGATTATTCAAAGCAGCCTTTCTTTGATGCCATCTTCTTAAATTACAGAAATGATATCAACCCGAATCCAAGAAACGAGAAGGTAATCGGTTATGAATTTGGTTATGGATATAGATCTGACAAACTTACTGCCAATGTGAATATCTACAGAACTCAATGGAAAGATAGATTTTTATCAGTTGGATACAATGATGGAAATGCAGATATTCAAGGAATTCAACAATTACATAAAGGTATTGAAGTAGACTTTACTTATGATTTAAATGATGACTTCAGATTGGTAGGTATGGCATCAGTAGGTGATTGGACCTATGATGGGAATCCTTCAGGAACCGCTTTTGATAACAATGCACAAGCTGTAGGAACTGTGGATTTATTCTTAAATGGTGTGAAAGTAGGTGATGCGGCTCAGACTACTGCAAGATTAGGATTTGATTGGGATGTCACAGATAACTTTAGTGTTGACTATAGTCATCGATATGCAGATAGATTGTATGCGCGTATCAACGCAGAAGATTTTGATGACGCTGACAATGATGGATCTCTTCAATTACCAAGCTACTTCCTAGCAGATTTAGGAATGTCTTATCGATTTAACTTTAAAGATGATTCAAATCTTAATTTAAGATTAAACATCAATAACTTAGGTGACACGGAATACATTTCTGAATCTTTAACAAATAGATTTGCTGGAAATGGTGACGATGTTTACAACGGTATTAGTACTTCTAACAAAGCCTTCTTTGGATTTGGAAGAACTTGGAACTTTACAGTAAGATACAACTTCTAAAAGTTTCTATAAATCATAAAAACCTCCTTTAATTCTGAATTATAAGGAGGTTTTTTTATGTCGATATGTTTGACAAACATTGCCATCGTTACTGACAATTAAGGATCCCTTATGAAAATAGCTAGCTACTTTTTCTCCGCTCTCTTTGCAATCGTTTTTTTTCTTTTATTGCTCATTTTTCATCCATTGCAATGGATTGGTTTAAAAATTGGATATGCCTCTCACAAGAATGTGGTCGATCTTTTAAATTGGTTCCTTACAAAATCATTACTTCTAATTGGGAATACTGTTCAGTTTACAAAACATCATCCAATCCCTGAAAATAAAACAATCATTTTTGCAGCCAATCATCAAAGTTTATTTGACATCCCTCCAATGATTTGGCACCTTAGAAAACACCATCCTAAATTTGTTTCTAAAATTGAATTGGGAAAAGGAATCCCAAGTGTGTCATTCAATCTAAGACATGGAGGTGCTGCCTTAATTGATCGAAAAGACTCAAAACAAGCACTTAGAGAATTAGAACATTTTGGACAACGAATTCATAATCATAACTGGTCTGCAGCAATTTTTCCAGAAGGCACAAGAAGTAGAGACGGAAATCCCAAGAAGTTTTCTCTCAACGGCTTAAAAATGATGGTCAAGTACAATCCTGAAGCCTTGATTGTTCCTATTTCTATTAACAATTCATGGAAAGTGTTTCAATACGGCAAATTCCCTCTGGGCATGTGGAATCAAATCACCGTAGAGACACATGAACCCATCCCATTAAAAAATGCTGATTTAATGGATGTATTCCACAAAATGGAATCGACCATTAAAAAACACATCAATGGATCATAAACGGATCTTTGTCACTTAAAAAATTGAGTTTTTTTCTCATGTTCTCTTGCTGGATCTTATCGAACGAACAGGTCAATATCGCTTCTTCATTTTCAAGCGTTGTTACTATTTTTTCTCCTCGAAAATCATAGACTGCGCTATGCCCATTGTATTGATGACCATTGGCATCTTGCCCGATTCTATTCACCCCAATACAATAACTCATATTTTCAATGGCTCTCGCTTTAAGGAGTGAATCCCAGGCACTTATTCTTGTTGTTGGCCAATTTGCTAAATACAATAACAAGTCATAGTCATCTGAATATCTAGACCATACAGGAAATCTTAAATCATAACAGATCAATGGGCAAATTCGCCATCCTTTATATGAAATAATCACTCTATTTTCCCCCGGAGTGTATACTTTGTCTTCTCCAGCCAATGTAAACAAGTGTCTTTTGTCATAAAATTGTATTTGCCCATTTGGATGGACAAATAAAGCTCTATTAAAATATTGATGATTTTCCTCAATTACAAGACTTCCAACTATTGCTACCTGATTAGCAATGGCAGTTTCTTGCATCCATTGCACTGAACATCCATCCATCTTTTCAGCAACCCGATCGGGTTGCATCGTAAACCCTGTGGAAAACATTTCTGGAAGAACAATCAGATCAATCGACCCCTCTAATTGATCAATCTTTTGCTGATAGGAAATTAAATTTGTTTTTGGGTTTTCCCAAATAATGTTTGTTTGAACTGCGATGATGTTTAGCGTATTTTGCATGAAATTTATTTTTGATCAATAGAAAAATTTGCGCTACAATTTTGTACATTGTTTCTTGTTAAGTAACTCTTTGAATGCAATCTTTTATTTCCGAAACCATTGACAACATTTTATTAAAACATCCATCATTTGATGATTGTGTTTTAGTACTGCCCTCCCAAAGAGCAGGTGTTTTCGTAAAAGATACAATCAAAAATAAAATTGTTCAAGGATTTTTACCTGAAATTATAACCATTGAGTCATTTATTGAAAAAATCGCGGGTGTTTCTAAAGCAGACTCAATACAACTCCTCTTTCATTTTTACACAATTTATTGTGAACTTGAAAAGCACCCCGATTCTTTTGAAGTATTTTCTTCCTGGGCAACTGTTGTTCTTCAAGATTTTAATGAAATAGACCAATATCTAATTGATTCCAAAACAATTTTTACCTATTTAAAAGATGTTCAAAGAATGAAAAAATGGTCTGTAGAAGGAGCGTTTAAAGAAACCAAACTTGTAAAAGATCATTTTATATTTTTAGAACGATTGGAAAAATATTACCGTCGTTTTTATGAATATTTGCTAGAAAAAAAATTGGGATACCAGGGCTTAATGTATCGAGAAGCAACCAAAAAGTCTTCTTTTTACATTACTAAAAACAAGAATAAAAAATTCTTTTTTATTGGATTCAATGCTTTAAATAAATCTGAAGAATTGTTATTTCAACAATTCTTAGAAAATGGCAATTCTGAAATTTACTGGGATATTGATCGTTTCTTTTTTGAAGGGAAC
>JAAZUX010000196.1 GCA_018623955.1 Flavobacteriaceae bacterium
ATTTGAAATTGCTTTTAGGGTAAGGCATTTGCCCCTTCATTACGCCCGAAAGGAATGGGTTTTTCTTTGCGAAGATTGCTTGGTTGAAGTAAAGCCAAACAATTCCCATTACCAATATGGAGGAACGTGGAAAGGCTGATTGGGAAGCCTATTGATGCTTTAGAAGTTTGGCAGATGGCTGATCAAGGTATAAGTTCACCGAGGGATGTTCTCTCAAAATCGAGGCAGGGCAGGATTCATCAATCGCACCCTCCAATGCATTTTTTACTGCATGGGCTTTTCTTTCTTCGGGAACAAAGCAACTGATGTGCTGTGCACTCATAATGGTGGGAATGGTCAACGTAAGGGCGGTTTTGGGGACAACATCAATGCTTTCAAACCAGCCTTCATCAAACTGTTGTCTTCTGCAATGCTCGTCCAGCTCGACCATCTTAACAGATTTTTGGTCTCTAAAATTGGCCACACCGGGATCATTAAAAGCCAAATGTCCATTTTCTCCTATTCCAATACAGGCGATATCGATGGGATGTTTTTCTAGCAATTGAGCATAATCTCCTATGGTTTCGTCCAAACTTTTACCCTCGGTATTGATGGGATAAAACTCTTTTGGACGGATGTATTTGATGATATTCTCTTTCAGATAGTGCCTGAAACTTGCAGGATGGTTTTCTTCCAGTCCTATGTATTCGTCCAAATGGAAAATGATCACCTTTTCCCATGGAATAGGCTTTTCCCTGAGTGCTTTTAAAAACAACAATTGTGAACTTCCCGTTGCTAAGATGATGTGGGCCATCCCTTTTGATTCTATTGCTTTAGCGATATGTCTTTCTATTGATTGGGCTGCTTCTTGAGCGACTAATCCGTGTTCTTTAATGGTAATCTTCAAAATGAAATTTTTTAATTTTTAATTTTATCCTCTACCGATCAAACCAATTATTTCAAAGCTAAAACAAATATCGTTTGGATATAATTTTTTAAAAATGAATATATTAGTTTAAAACTATTGATAAAAATAGTTGACCAAAGTCACTCAAAGCTGTGGGAGTGTTCTATTGGTCAATTTTTTAAGTATATCATGGCCTAATTTGTATGTTTATCAAAATTAAAATCAAATGAAAAAAATTATAATTACTGCAATCGTTTTATTGCTTTCCCTTGGTCTTTATATAATCTATCCCATTTGGATCAATCCAAAAAGTCCAAAATCAAAAGAGGTACTTCAAATTGAGGAATTCAATATTGAAGTCCGTTATTCAAGACCCTCAAAAAGAGGACGTTTGATTTTTGGAACGGAGGATCAAGGGGCACTCTTGACCTACGGAAAATATTGGAGATTGGGAGCCAATGCTCCCACCAAGATATCAATAAACAAGGATGTCAAATTTGCGGGTAATGAATTAAAAGCGGGAGTGTACGCTATGTATGCGGTTCCTCATAAAGATTATTGGGAGATTACCCTTAATTCAAAAATCAATTCCTCAGGCTATGAGCGGCCGGATCCTTCTTTTGATGTGTTTACGGTGGCCATACCGGTGAATACAACTTCCAATTCGGTGGAACAATTTAGCATATCCCTTAAGGATTCATTTTCAAACGTGTCTTTGACCATGGAATGGGATCAATTGGTGGCAGTTATACCCATTGTGATCCGTTAGGCTCTTGAGACCAAAGTGTATTCTTTGTGCAGGGTGAGGGAAATTGATGCAGGTGAATTTGGTGTGATGTTTTGTTACCCCGGGGTAAGATCCCAATAAACCGCATTAGGGTAGGGGGCTTTTAGTATTCTACCGGATTTTGGAATTTATCAAAAGGAAAATTGTCCATGATATTTTTTGTAGATAGTGCTCCAGCGGCCAATGGGAGTCCACGAAGACCTGGCATCAGAACCCCTGTAGCATTGAATGCTGCTTGTCCATAATCTCCATCGCGCAAATTACTGGCAGCAGACATCGCATGACCTGCTCGATTGTTGACTAAACCTGCAGCACCACCACGCACTGCCATTGCTGCTCCCATAAAATCATTATTATTGAACTTCTTCCTTGCGTCCAGACCTGCATCGGCTATTGATAGGCCTGTACCAAGTCTGGCTGCGCCTCTGGCCATGGGACGAGCAAAACGCCCAAATAATCCGGTTCCCATCAGTTGTGTGACTTCACCATTGGAATTGTTTTCGGGAGTTTTGGTGTGTTCATCCGCCATTTTTTGATATGGCTGTAATTGCTTTACACCAGGACTATTATCCGCCATCTCCTGCAGTTTCATTTGAGAAACGACCTCAGTCCGATTGTCGTTATAGGACTGGATAGACCCTTGTCCGGTCGATACATTCAATGGTTTTGAAGCTTCACTCTGCTTTTGATCTTTCCTTTCAGCGTAAGTATTCATATTTTATTTAAGCCGTTGATTTATTAAGACATGCCTCAGTGCCGGAAATTATCCTCATCCACTGACCTTATCTAAATTAAGTAAAATTTAGTTAATACTCCCAAATCAGCCAGAATTGATTGTGTTGGAAACAAATAATTACAGATTATTTAAAATTAATCTAATTATGTATTTCTAGATCAAGTTGTATATGCCTAAAGTTTTAAATAATTTTAGATCATAATACTATAAATATGGAAAACTTAAAAATCAGTAACAGTTGTGTCAATTGCGAAAACTTGAATCAAACGTTAAATAAGTGTGGTGTTCACCAGGTAGAAGTTAGTGAAAAATACACTTGCGACGAGTTTGAGGTAGTAAGTTGATTTTTATCGTATTGACCAAACTATTTTAGAGGGTATCATCGGACTATCTTGCTATTCTCTAAGCGGCTCTCAACAAAATTAATTTATATATCATTGCCTTGGTGGGTGAAAAAGATTAGGTATACGATTAACCGGTAACACCTTATTATACTCATACCATTAACTTAATAAAGGTAGCTGCTATTCTCAATATCAAAAAACTATTTTTTGTTGAGATTATATTTTGCTTTCGAATGGGCAAAAAATGCTGCTAAAGTGGTCTAAAATATTTAAATTTTAATTCACTAATACCCTTAGCTCAGTACTTTCAAGTTCTACCAATTGATCCCAATCTTCCCAAAATTTTGTAAAAGAATCCGCGCCGTAGATTTTTTCGTAAGCTCCTTGCAAATCAGCTTTTGAATCATACAGCTCACCCAGTGAATTC
>JAAZUX010000197.1 GCA_018623955.1 Flavobacteriaceae bacterium
GTTGATTCCCGCTATTGTGATGGGGAATACAGCAGTATTCAAACCCGCCAAGCACGGCGTGCTTTTGATTACCCCTTTGCTCCAAGCGTTTAAAGAATGTTTTCCTCCCGGTGTAGTAAACATCCTCTTTGGTCGCGGAAGAAAAATTGCCCAACCCATCATGAAAACAGGACATGTTGACGTATTGGCGTTGATTGGTCACAGTTCTTCAGCGGTGGCATTACAAGACGAGCACCCCAACAAAAACAGACTGAGACTGGTACTGGGATTAGAAGCCAAAAACCCAGGTGTCATTTTACCCGATGCTGATCTCGATCATACCGTAAAAGAATGTATTTCCGGAACATTGTCCTACAACGGACAACGTTGTACGGCACTAAAGGTGTTGTATGTTCATGAGTCCATAATCGATCAATTCAACAAAAAATTCTCCGAAGCGGTTGACGGATTAAAGTTTGGATTGCCTTGGGAAAAAGACGTGTTTCTGACACCTCTACCTGAACCCAACAAACCTCAATACATTAAAGACCTCATTGATGACGCTGCCTCCAAAGGGGCGAATGTTATGAACAAAAAGGGAGGTCAAATGTCAGTTAATTATACCTATCCAGCAGTCATGTGCCCGGTTGATGATTCTATGAATCTATACCACGAAGAACAGTTTGGCCCGGTGATTCCCATCATCCCATACAAGGACATCAACGAGCCTTTAGACGCCATGGCGGCCTCTGATTATGGTCAGCAGGTCAGCCTGTTTGGAAGAGATGTTCGAAAAATTGGACCGCTCATCGATATATTGGCCAATTTGGTTTGCCGTGTTAACCTCAATAGTGCATGCCAAAGAGGACCGGACGTCTATCCATTTACCGGTAGAAAAAATTCTGCAGTAAGCACCTTGAGTGTATTTGACGCCTTAAGGTCTTTTTCGATCAGAACTTTTGTTGCTTCCAAAGACAATCCCTACAACAATGAAATTCTGGAAAGCTTGTTGAACTCCAATGAGTCCAACTTTGTTTCCTCTGATTACATACTGTAGTACTTAGTTTTTGTAAATCCTTTTGATCAAATTTTTTCCTTGCATGGCGGAGGCGGTAACCACGCCCGAAAACATTGCCCCACCAACGCCGGCTGACACGATATCTTGACCGGTTAGATAGAAATTTTTGATGGGTGTTCGGGGTTCCAGAAACTTTTGTTTAAATCGTTCGGGGGTATGATCGATACCGTAAATCTCACCTTCTTTATAGTTGACAAAGTTCTGCGTTGTCAGGGGGGTAGAAAGCTCTTGATGATCTACCTTACCCTTGAGATGGGGCAGCTGTTGATATAATATTTCCAACAATCTATCTGACATTTCTGCTTTTAACTGTTCATAGTCTTTTCCCCTTTTCATCCATTGGGTTCCTTCCCATTGTTTGACCAAATCGAAGGGCAAAAGGGTAATGATGTCGATGGTACTGCGGTCGGGATAGCGATCAGACCAACTGGGATCCTTGGCAGCGGGAAAAGAAATATACACTACGGGAAAAGGAGCTTGAGGGTCTTTGAGATAGTTGGCAACAATACTGTCGTGATCTCCCTTTTCAGGATAGATCCACAGATTGTTTTTGGGCAGTTGCAGTGCTTCGGGACTGCCTTTTAATCCAATGTATAAACAGGCATGAGCCACAGAAGGATTGACCTTTTGGAGTTGTTTTTGCATTTTGTGTTTTTTGAGAACAGCGGAGGGAATTAGTTTTTCGTAAGTATTAAAAATTCCTGTGCTACTCACCACATTTTTTGCATAAAACTTTCTGCCATCTTTCATTTGCACCCCTATGGCTTTGTTTTTTTCGATCAGGATTTTGTCCACTTCAGCATTGATCAAAATCGTTCCGCAGGCCTTTTCGATCACCGGATCTATGGTTTGGACAATTTGTGAAGACCCGCCTACAGGAAAACTGCCTCCATTAAAATAATGCCTTACCACGGTAGCGTGCATGGCAAAACTGCTCTGTTTGGGCGGTAAGCCATAATCTCCGTATTGTCCCGTAAGGACCTTTATAAGGGTTTCGTTTTGGGTGATCGATCGCAATACCTCATCGGTTGTTTTGCTTGCAAATTCCAAATATTTTTTTCTCATTTTACCCCCCAACAAGCGCGAGAGAAAAGGAGGAAGTGCTTTGGAACTGTAATAGGATCCCATTGATTTTACCACAGCAAAAACCAAATCTACGTATTGGTTGATGGCATTTTTTTCTTCCGGAAAATAGCCGATCAATTTTTCTTTAAAATTTTCGACTCCTTTGACGAATTCGTATTCTTTTTTACCAATGATGATCCGGTCATAGACCCGCCCCATATCGGCCCATTGAAGTTTCCCATCGCTGATGTAATCAAACATTCTTCTGATGGCACTATTGGGGCGTTGTACTTCCCCGATATAATGGATCCCTACATCCCATTCATAGCCGTTTCGCTTAAAAATGTGGGTAAACCCCCCGGCCGTATAGTGTCGTTCCAAAACCAAAACTTTTTGGCCTTCTTTGGATAAAAAAGCGGCGGCGGTCAGTCCGCCAATACCAGAGCCAATGACAATGGTGTCATATTTTTCCTCCTTTTTAAACTTTCGTTTGTAGGATTGTATCATGTTTTTTGAGGATTATATTTTAAAATTTGATCCGTGATCTCAATCGATTTTTTTCCTTTGCCACTGGAGTTGTTTATCGATCTTATCGAACATCAGTAATTCGGAGTAAAACTGCCAATCAAAAGCGTGTAGTTGATTTGCCAAATGGTGATGATGGTCTTGATCTAAAATATAGTCATTGGGTTTGTGAATGATCCTTGTTTTGGAATAGGTTTCCTCTACCTTGTCTCTCAAATTGTAAAAGTCCAATTTCAACTGAATGATCTTGGCTTTTTCGATCAGTCTTTCCTCATCGTTAGCGGCATGATCAAAACGTTTTAGGGCCAATAGGATTTTGGGGGTAAAACCCGCTACTTCGTTTACCCGCTGATAAACCTCAAGGGCATAAGAATTCCTTTTGGCCAGCTTTTGCATTTGTTCGATTTTTTGCCCGACCTTGGTTGTATTTTCGATCATTTTCTCTGCGATGGATAGACGTTCCTTATTTTCAATGGACCATTGACCGGATTTTCTGCTGTCTGGCAGAGAGATCA
>JAAZUX010000016.1 GCA_018623955.1 Flavobacteriaceae bacterium
ATTCATTTCAAGAGCAGGTTTTTGCAAATGAATTCTATGTCCAAAATCAACCCGAGATTATTGTGGATGAGTCCTTGGAAATTGATCAACATGGAGATCTAAATTATGTTACAGATATCTACGAGGTCGATACTGGTGGTAGCTGGTATATCGATTTTAATCAATTCGAAACCTATGAAACCAGTACAAATCTTCAGATTTTTGAAGAGGGTAGAAAGATATATGACAAAGTGCGTGACCCCGCTTTTCAATGGGGTTCAGACGATGATTGGGAAGGCAATATTCAATGGTTGTTGATGAAATCCCCCTATCGATTGCAGCGCAACGATTAAATGATATAAAAGTAAAAAACTGACACTATGAATTTGACTTTAAAGATTTGGCGACAAGCGAATGCTTCAGCTTCAGGAAAGATGGTTACCTATCCAATTGAGGAGGTTTCTCCTGACATGTCCTTTTTAGAGATGATGGATGTTTTGAATGAACAGCTAATTCAAAAGGGTGAGGATCCTGTAGCATTTGACCACGATTGTCGTGAAGGAATTTGTGGGATGTGTTCGATGTTCATCAATGGCGAAGCCCACGGTCCCGACCGATTGGTGACTACTTGCCAGTTGCACATGCGAAAATTCAAAGATGGAGATACCATCACCATTGAACCTTTTAGGGCCAATGCTTTTCCAGTGATCAAAGATTTGGCAGTGGATCGATCTGCTTTTGATCGCATCCAGCAAGCCGGTGGTTTTGTCAGTGTCAACACTTCTGGGAACACCCAAGATGCCAATGCCATTCCCATTGACAAACACGATGCTGATAAGGCCTTTGATGCAGCTACCTGTATTGGTTGTGGTGCCTGTGTAGCTTCGTGTAAAAATGCCTCGGCCATGCTTTTTGTTTCGGCCAAAGTTTCCCAATATGCCCTTTTACCCCAGGGCAAAGTTGAGGCCACTGACAGGGTTTTGAATATGGTCAATCAAATGGATGAAGAAGGTTTTGGGAACTGTACCAATACCGGTGCTTGTGAGGTGGAATGTCCTAAGGGAATCTCTTTGGAAAATATCGCCAGAATGAATCGAGAGTATCTGACCGCCTCATTAAAGGGCTAGATTCAAACGCTATGTTTTACCACTTTCGAATTTCATCAGTTTTTTTTGGGATTGTTGTCATTCTTTTCAGTTTTTCATGTAATAACCAAGCCGTTAATATTGATATTTCGGGGGAGGTGATCAATCCCCGAACTTATATCATTCCCCGAGCGGATCAATCCATTAAAATAGACGGTAGGGAGGACGATCCAAGTTGGAAAAAAGCACCCTTTACGGAAGATTTTATCGATATCGAAGGACAAAAAATACCTAATCAAAAGACACGACTCAAAATGCTTTGGGATGAGGAGTTTTTATACATCTACGCACATTTGGAGGAAAAACACATTTGGGCTACCCTAAAGAATCGGGATACCATCATTTTTTACAACAACGATTTTGAAGTCTTTGTCAGTCCCTCTAACAGCAACCACAACTATGGTGAGATTGAGATCAACGCCTTGAATACCGTTTGGGATTTACTGCTGGATCGACCCTACAACACCAAAGGGAATCCGATTTTTAACTGGAACATACAAAACCTAAAATCTGCCGTACACATTGAAGGCACGCTAAACAATCCTAAAGATACAGATCAATACTGGTCGGTAGAAATGGCCATTCCCATGCGAGCACTTACAGAACTCAAACGCTCCCCTAGGGGAAAATCTAAAATCGGGGAACAGTGGCGTATCAATTTTTCAAGAGTACAATGGGATCACGACTTGATTGACAACCGCTATTATCGAAAAAAAGAAAACGGCAAATACCTGCGAGAAAACAATTGGGTATGGTCATCACAGGGAGTGATCAATATGCATTTGCCCGAACATTGGGGGTACATTGAATTTGCAGAATCTCCTAAAATGGATCAACCCTGGATTCACAAAACCGATGCTGAAATTGAACAAATCACTTATGCGCTATTCAGAAAAATAGCCTACGGAGATTACAAATACTTGAGAGATAATCCTCCCGGAAAAATCACTCCTATTCAACTTAGGGGATTGGATGAACGAAAATTGAAAATTACACTTTTGAACTCTTATACGGGATTTGATCTGGAGGTAGTGGATCGGTTCAATGGAGCCGTCTATACCATTGATGAAAGGGGATATATAAACCGTCCTAAAGATTAATAAACACTGGCCGAGGGAACATTGATGGCCTTGCCGGAATGATAATAGGTGTATGAAAAGCCTTTATGGATGCTGTAGGCACCCTTTTCTCCCGCAATATTTATGGCGATAAAACCCACTTGGAAATCCGGTTTTCCGGCTTGTTTGGATAGGATTCTTTGGATGGCTTCTTCACAAGCTTTTTGGGGGGACCATCCGTTTCTCATCAATTCTACTATTAAGAAGGAACCAACGGTTTTTATGACGGCTTCACCCAAACCGGTCGCGGTGGCAGCTCCCACCTGGTTATCGACAAAGAGTCCCGATCCAATAATGGGAGAATCACCTACTCGACCTTTCATTTTATAAGCCAATCCGCTTGTGGTACAACTGCCAGAGAGGTTTCCTTGACCATCCAAACAAAGCATTCCAATGGTATCGTGGTTTTCGACATTTATTTCAGGGGTAAATTCAGATTTTTGCAACCATACTTTCCATCTTTTTTCAGCGGCTGGGGTGAGTAGTGGTGTTTTTGAAAATCCTTTACTGTAGGCAAACTCCTCAGCACCCACGCCTGCCAAATTCACATGGGGTGTATCCTCCATGACGTGTTGGGCCAATCGGGCGACATGGACAATGTTTTCAACGGCCATCACAGCACCACAGTTCCCTTTGGCATCCATCACACAGGCATCCAAAGTAACACGGCCCGATTGGTCAGGGGAGGCCCCAATGCCCACGGTGGTATTTTCTTCGTTGGCTTCTTCAACAGCAACCCCTTTAACAACAGCCTCCAAGGCAGATGTTTCTCCTTCCATCAATTGACCGGAGGTTAGGATCGCCTCGGGACAATTCCAAGTCCCGATTGAGAAAGGACTGTCGGTAAGACGTTTTGGCTTAACATTCCAATTTTGCGGATGGGCTTGCAGTGAACTGATGCCCAAAAAGCCGGAAACGGCCACACTCATTTTGCGAAAAAAATTTCTTCGTCTCATCTTACTCTATATCTGGAACCCTAAAACAATATAATGAATCCCTTGGGAACTGAATCGAGCCTCTCCTCTGGCAAGAGTGTATTGATATCCAAACTTTATTTTTCCGTAATTTAATCCAGAAGTAAGGGTCCAATGCTTGTAATTTTGATTGGTATTAAGCCCCTGGCCATTCCTAATTTTAACGTTATTTTGCCTTCTGGAAATTCCCATCCATATTCTTCCATCATCTATTATTTTATAGACTTTGAAATTCAAATCCAAACTGCTCTCATTTGTTTTTTCTTCATATTGATACAAGAAAGAGGGTTCATAGTTCCATCCCTTTTTGGTATAGATTTCGTATTGTAAAGCACCCATATAGATTTTATTTCCCCCAACATTGGAGAACAAAGCTTCTTCAGGGCTTTTTGAGTTGGAGGAAGCAAAAGCCAGATTGTGGAAAGACAATTGTACCGACAGCCCAGTAGATACATAGGCTACTCCGGCATCATAGGTGGTGTATTGGTCAGCGGCCAGATTTTGATTCAAGAGGGGATCCTGCGATGGGCGATTCCAGCTACTCTGATCGAGATTCATTCCAGATCTACCCAAGTTGAGTGCAAAAGACAATTCCTGAATGTTGTCGTTTTTGGTAGGGAAAGACCTTCGGGTTTTCCAAATCTGGTCATTCAAATAGATTCTGTAGCAATAGGTAAGATGGTATTTGTATTGGTTGTGGTATCCATTTTGGTCATTGATCGCCATTAATCCCAGAGTGGTTTTTGGCGTGGTTTTATATTCTAAAGTAAAAAATTGGGTGGCAGGTCTTTGGGAAGAATTCATCCATTGTTGGCGTGTGCCAAAATCAAATTTTAATCCGCTCAAATTCACCCCTGCCATGGCGGGGTGAATGGTGTAATAATTTTCTGACAAATACTCGTTGAAGTAGAGGGGATTCATTTGACCTTCTACAAAAGTCCCCACAAGATACAGTAGCCCAAAACAATAATTTTTATAATGCATCACTAGGGGTTTCTCAATAAACTAAAATGACCACTGTGGGTTCGACCATCTTGAAAAAACACCTGAAACCAATAGTCGCTTTGAGGGAGCGGATTGCCATTGAAGGTTCCATCCCAACCCAAATCCCTGGGACGAAGATTTACCAATAACTTACCATACCTGTCGTAAACATAAATTTTACTATTGGGTTGGAAATCTTCACTCACCCCCAATATTTGCCAGTAATCATTGATGCCATCACCATTGGGGCTAAAAAATTTCATATGACCCAATACGGAAACAGCGATTTTTGAAATTCCACAACCGTTTTTATCTCTCACATAAAGGTCTTTAATTCCCGGATATACGCCTTCAAAAAAGGGTTCATCTTGATAAGGCCCCGAGGGGTCATCAAAGGAAAACTCATAATCTCCGTAACCCAATTTTTCGGTTTTTAGTGTGATGTTTCCCGTATCGCCGATCAGGTCATCGACCAGCAGATCATCTTGAGAAATTTTGGCTATTTCTGAACGGGTTAAAAGAATTTCCAAAGACCTCGAGCAATTGGTTCCATCAGTGGTGGTGGCGGTTACCACATAACGACCTCCATCATCCACCTCGATACGTGCATCGGTTTGGGGAATATTATTTTTAATGGGAACTCCATCCCGTTCCCAACTGTAAAGGTAGTTTCTCTCATCTGATGACCTTACACCAATTTCAATGGGGTCGAGATTGAGACACACGATCTCATGGGTATCTGTACGTTCAAACTCCGGGAGTGTATTCACTTTTAGTTGAGCCACCTCATGAATCCCCAAACAGGTGATTTCATTCAAATCCAAATTGTCAATTCTTGCCCAAATAGTTTGTAAATAGGGAGTTTGCATAAAGTATAGATCTGATGGCGAGAGGAATGTGATCGCATTGCCTCCTAAAAAAGCATCATCTTCATTATCATAAAAAGAAATCAGGATGTTTTGCTTCTGAAACTTAATGTCTGAGGCAATGATTTCTGAGCGCAGTGAGTCAAAGGTTCTTGCTTCCCAGCCTTCTATTCCAGGATCTTGATTTTTGTTTTCTGTTTCACAGGTTTCAAAAGTTTGATAGAAATCACTGTCTATTATATTGGCACTGACTTTGAGTAAAATGGCACTACTTTCAAAACAGTTGCCTGGGGCAGTTATTTTTACATAAATTTTCTGTTCAAAAGCAGTGTTTTGAAATTTCTCCGGATTGAGGATTTTGGAACTTTGGGACAAATCCTTTGAGGTGAAGTATTCAAAAGTTTCATTTTGAAAATATCTAGATAATTTTGATTCGAAACCTGTCAAATTGAATAAAGTGATACCATCGTTGGAGTTGTCTTCATCACATTGCTCGATGACCAGCAAAGGGGTCAAGATATCAGGATAGGGATAGATGGTTACTTTTAGGGGGACACGGGTGTTGACGGAACAATCTTCGGGATAGGGCTGCAACCAAAAAGTGGTGGTCTTACTCAATTGGGTGGTGTAGGACAAGCCTTCAAAAACCATTTTGCCATCGGTTTCACGGTCATACCATCTCACCTCCTGGATATTGGCGGAGATGGTGATGTTCATAGCGTTGTTCTCACAACCCGATATTTCATTGATTTCGGTAATTTGAGGCATGATCAGGCGGGTGCTGGTGGAAAAATCGAGTTGAGCATCTCCGGGCATTCCACCATATTCTACCACATAACCTTTGGCTTGGAAAGGGCCACTGGTCTTTGTCTGGTTGGGAAGGTCATTCCAAGATCCTTCGATCCCAATCGAATCGTCGGTGATGTGAGCATAATCTTCATTTTCTAAATTATTGGGCTCGCCTTCATTCCAAAAGGCAAAATTGGGAGTCGATCCATTCTGTGATCCTTCCCAAAACACAGTTCCCTTTTCGGGACCTCCTGCCCATTTCCATATGCCTTCCTCGGCCTCGTCGGTACCTCCAATCCAGCCAACACCCGGGCTTAGCTCCCCTACCAAAAAAGCTTCCTCCTGAGATTTTATAGTGGCCAGGTAACCTTGCATACCATAGTAGGATTTGCTTTCGGCAGCAATTTTAGCATTGGTCCAAGTAATGTTGGGAGCACTTACAAATTCATAATAGTGGCCGGAGGAGGGTAGGAAATTGGCATTTCCAATGGTAATGGAAATATACCTGTCAATGGTGGGATTGGAATCGGAACTGTAGAATACCACCGATTTGACAGCCCGAATAAGATCTTCAGGGGCGAGTGCCGAATCGTCGACACTACTGAGTGTCATTTTGGCTTCTGAGACCTTCCATAGGGCACTGATATTATCAAAATCTCCAAGAAGCTTCAACTCATCTTTGCCCTGAACATATCCCGATGAAATCTGAATGTAAAGTTCTGTTATGCCCCCTTCGTAATCGCCCTCAATATTAAAATCTGTTACAATGGGTTGTTCGGTTTTTGGGCAATACTGTTGTGAGGGATTGGCGGTCAATTTTAATAGGCTTTTAGATTGAGCATGGAGTGAAAGAATTGAGCCTAACAGTACACACAAAATAAAAACCAACCCATGTTTTAAAAACACATCTATTTGAACGAACAAATTTTTAAGATTTGAGTAAAACTAACGAAAAAAAACAAGGATTAATTCAGATTAGAATTGGGATTTTGTCCGATGCGTGCCAAGGAATATTCGGGATCAATCCATGAGTTTGCTATATTAGAGAAATCATTGTGTAAATAAATTCGACTTTAATGATTATTTAGAAAAACATTATTATGTATTCCAATAAAAACAAAATTTCTCGTGCTGACTTTTTAAAAACCTCAGGAGCAGCACTGGGAGGAGTGGTTACCCTATCTCATTATGCTTGTTCGGGAGATATGAATTCTCTAAAAGAATTGATAATTCGTGGGAAAACCAATTTTAACTTGGTGGTACCCACATACGCCGATGCCAGGGAAAAAAAGGCGGCACAGCAACTGCAATTTTATTTGTCTAAAGTATCGAAAGCCCTTCAAGTGGTAAACGAAGAGGAATACAGCGGTGAAAATGCGATTTATTTAGGGAAAACGGCCTTTGCCAAAACCGCGGGGCTTGATTCAGTTTTGTTGGAGGAAGACGCCTATCTTTTTAAGCGATTGGACAACAACCTGATCATTGCCGGAGGAGCAGAAAACGGCTTACTCAACGGAGTTTACTCCTTATTGGAATTTTTTGGTTTTAGGAAATACAGTGCTGACGACCCCCTATTGCTTCCCGGTACAAATGCTTTCAGCTTTCCAAAAGATGAGCTCAAAACACCCAGGATCAAATACCGAACAACAAATTATTACGATGCAAGAGATGTTGATTATGAATCTTGGCACAAGCTCTCATCCACTGATTCCTGGGGAATGTTTGTCCATACTTTTGAGCTGTTGATTTCTGCCGAAAAATACGGTAAAACCCACCCGGAGTATTTTTCCCTTATTGATGGAGCACGGAATCCTGTTACCCAATTGTGTTTGTCCAATGAGGAGGTTTTTCAAACATTGGTCGCCGAACTCAAAGAGAGAATAGAAAAGAATCCCAAGGCAAAATATTGGTCGGTCAGTCAAAACGACAATGACAAATATTGTCAATGTGGCCCCTGTACTGCTTTAAACAAAAAATATGGGAATTTACCCAGTGGCTCCATGGTCTGGTTTGTCAATAAAGTAGCACGTGAATTTCCCGATAAGATCATCTCCACCTTGGCTTATTGGTATACCCGAGCGGCACCCAGCAACATTGTTGCCGAACCCAATGTGAACATCATGTTGTGTAATATTGAAAGCACCAGAGAAAATCCGGTCTTTGATACCGATCCGGCCTTTACCAGTGATTTACAAGATTGGGGAAAAATGAGTCAGGACATATTGATTTGGGACTACAACATACAATTTGCCAATCCGGTGTGTCCCTTTCCCAACCTGCATACCATTGGCCCCAACATCAAGTTTTACATCCAAAATAATGTAGGTGCGCTCTTTATGCAGGCCACCGGAAATAAAGGAGAATTTGGTCATTTGAGGGCCTACCTCATTACCAAGCTGATGTGGAATCCCAATGCGGATCCCAATGCCATTATCAACGATTTTTTGGAGGGCTATTATGGAAAGGCCGCTACATCGATCCGCAATTATATAGACAGCATGCGGGAAGCACTGTTGAATGATAATTTTCGTCTGAATATTTTTGGCGACCCCAGAGATGCGGTCAATAACTATCTGGCACCGGATAAGATGATCCATTACAACCGCTTATTTGACAAGGCAGAAAAAGCAGTATCAGAGGATAAAGAAAAATTGACCCGAGTCAAAGAGGCCAGGTTGCCCCTTTTGATTGCAGCAATACAAATTGCAGGGCAGATTCCTGTGGGGCAAAAGGGGAGTTTTTATACTACCGATGACAAGGGAAATGTTATTCCCAAACCCGATATGAAAAACATGGTTGAGGAATTTGTGGCGAGCGCCAAAAAAGCGGGCATCCAGCGAATAGGAGAGCGGGCCATTACCATTGACGATTATGCAGACAATTTCAAAAGAATGTTCGAGAAGATGGAACAAATGGATCAGGCGATTTCTTATAATAAAAAAATCATTCCCATCAGTGAACCTTCTTTTGGAAAGGAAAATCTTGCCCGCCTTACGGATGGTATTTTTGGTGCTTTTGAATCTTGGCGATTCCCAGATAAGGATGCAAACTGGGTGGCTTATAAGGGGAAACATATGGACTTCATTTTGGATTTGGGGGAAGTGATGCCCATCAATAGTGTTGAGATGGATTTCCTCAATGTTCAGGCTCAGGCCAACTGGCACCAACTCATACTTCCCACATTTGTGACTTATGCTTTATCAAAAGATGGAGAAAATTACAGTGACCCAATACAGGTCGATAACCCCCACAATCCCAACCCGGCAGAAAACCCTGATATTGTAAAGTTGCCTTTTATGGCGTTCAAAGTAAACTTTGAGAACACCAATGCACGATTCGTTAAAGTTCATGCAGAGAGTGAATTGAAAATGCCCAACTGGCATATTAATGCTGGAAAACCGGCTGTTTTATATGCCGATGAGATTGTGGTTAAATAAAAACTTTAGAAAACGGAGTTATTATTGTGGCTTAACCCTATAAATTTAAAACGTACAATCACCAGGAGCAGTATTCTGTATTTTTGTTACCTTGTATTATTAACTATATATATTAGATGTAAAGGGAGCAAATTTGACTAAAAAAAACAAAATACTATATATTCACA
>JAAZUX010000198.1 GCA_018623955.1 Flavobacteriaceae bacterium
AAAAAAAAGGAATTAAGTCAAAAAAAATTAACCTCTGTGGAAAAGGATAGGGTGAAGGTGCTGTTGATTTCATTTTTAATGATCATCATTTTTTGGGGGGCTTTTGAACAGGCCGGTGGATTGATGAATTTGTATGCTAAGCAAAAGACTGACCGTGTACTGCTGGGTTTTGAAATTCCTGCCTCTTGGTTTCAGTCATTAAATGCCTTTTTTATCATAACTCTTGCAGTGGTCGTGGGTGGTATTTGGATGAGAATCAAATCCAAAGGAAAGGAAGCCTCTGCTATTTTTAAAATAGCGATGGGTATTATGATTATGGGATTTGGCTTCTTATTCATGCGTTTTGCGGCTTCAGAATATGAGCTGCTGGGATATTCGTCGATGCATTGGTTGGTGTTGGCCTATTTGTTTCACACTGTGGGTGAGCTGTGTGCCTCCCCCGTATCTTTGTCTTATATTACCAAGTTGGCCCCCGAAAAATATGCTGCCCTCATGATGGGGTTGTATTTTGCTGCTTCAGGTTTGGGAAATAAGCTGGCAGCCAATATAGGCGAGAATGCGGGAGATGCTGGAGAAAAGGCAACTTTTACAGGAATTTTTGTCTTCTGTACATTGTTTGGTCTATTGGTCATTGCTATTCTAAAACCGCTAAAACGCCTTTCGCATGGGGCAGAGGATTTAAGTGAAAAAACTATTTAATTATTATGAATATAAGATATTTATTTATTGTGTTCTGCCTGAGTGGTTTTTGGATTCATGCCCAAGCCATTGAGTGGATGACTTTTGGAGAAGCACTGGAGGCACAGAAAGTAAACCCAAAAAAAATTCTTGTCGATGTTTATACTGATTGGTGTG
Source organism: Flavobacteriaceae bacterium (assembly GCA_018623955.1). The sequence continues at coordinate 856 of JAAZUX010000198.1, forward strand.
GGCCTTGTAAATTGATGGATAAAAAAACTTTTCAAAACCGCGATGTGGCAGCCTATATTTCTGAACATTACTATGCCGTAAAGTTCAACGCAGAGGGACAAGAAACCGTCAGTTACTTTGGGAATACTTTTACCAACCCCAATTATGATCCGAATCGAAAAGGAAGAAACTCAACCCACCAGTTTACTCAATTTTTAGGGGTTAAAGGATACCCAACTGTTGTTTTTATCAGTGAAACGGGGGATTTGATTATTCCATTGGTAGGCTATCAAAATCCACAGCAGATTGAGCTTTATCTGAAGATGATCAAGCAAGGAGATTATATGATTTTTAGTAAGCCTGAAGATTTTGAAAACTACCGCAAAAACTTTAGACCCAGGTTCAGAGGTTGATGGGGTAAGCTCCTTGTTCTTTTAGGTTGATAAATGGGATCTTGTGTTTTTGACAACTCATTTTCCATCGTGATGCATTCCAAGGGTAATTGCTGCCGTCAGCAAACACCATTTTGGGACGGATGTTTTCCAATACGCGATCCAGATTGACTCTTGGATTATTGGATATCAAAAGATGGGTCGCTTCTAAACCAGGGATATTGTAAATGCCCTTTTCGTCCAAAACCAACAGGCGTAATTCTTCTGTGATAAAAGTGTTTTTGAAAGTTTTGATTTGGAGGGTGTCTATGGGATATTCATTTTTAAAATCAATCAGAAATCGATCTTCCTCAGAAATTTTATGTGTACTGTAAAGGGTCTGTTTTTTGGGCTGGTGGAGTGCGATTATGGTTTTGTTGTGTTGATAAAGCAACCACAATTGATTGATCTTGGAATTTTCCCATTGTTCAAAAAAAAGAACAATCTGCAGGATAAACAGACTGGCAAGGGTTCCCGTAAAATATTTCATTTTATGAAATTTCAGACTCCAATATAGGAAGCATAAAAGAATATAAATGGTCACTAAGACGGATACTGATAGGCGCATGTGTTGAAAGAAAAAACTTTCTTGGTTTCCAATCCATAATATAGTATCATTCATTGTACTTACCATTTTCTCATAACCAGTGTTTAGAGGCTGTATTTCAATATTTAGTGTCATAAGGGCAACCAAGCCCACACTGGTAATCAAAAACAATCCAAAAAAAGGAAGAATCAGCCAGTTGGAAAGGAGGAATAAACCCGGAAATTGATGGAAATAAAAAATACTTAAGGGAGCAACTGCAATTTGAGCGGCCAAACAAACAGAGGTAATTTCCCATAATTTTTGGATGACAAGGTAGCGGGGTTGCCAAAGTTTTTGAAGAAGTGGGTGAACTTTAATGATGCCCAAAACAGCAAGATAACTCATTTGAAAACCAACTTGATAAAGAAAAGGAGGGTAAAAAACCAAGAGCAGAAACATACTGACGACGAGCAAATGAAAGGTGCTGTGGATGCGATGGGAATATTTGGCCAAGGCAAACCCACTAAACATGGTTACTGCTCTTATTACAGAGGGGCTGCCTCCTGTGAAGAGCGCAAAACCCCACAACAGTAAAATGATACAGACAATATAAATCCATTTTCCTCCGGGTATAGATTGAATGGGTTGGAGTACAAAGCCCAAAAAAAGCATGATGATACCAATGTGCAGCCCTGATATGGCCAAAATATGAATCACTCCTGCATCTGCATAAGCTTGAACCAACTCACGATCAAATGCATCTCTTTTTCCCAGCAGTATGGTTTTGAGTGTATTTTTTGAGGCGGTAGCCAGTTGGGATTGATCCAATTTTTTTTCAAGAGAGGCATTCCATATTCTCAGATAATCGCTGGGGCCTCTGATTTTGTTTTTCACTAAGACATAATCTTTTTCACTGAGTTGGAGTTGGTTGTATATTTTGATTTTACTCAAATAATTTTTGTAGTCAAATCCACTGGGATTGGTTCTCGACAGTATGGGTTTTAGTATTTTTTGGGTTAAAATAAAATCTCCGCTTAGGGGTGTTTTTTTTAAGGCTTCCCTTTGGATTAAAACAAGGATTTTACCCTCTGTTTTTTGATCACCGACCTGAACCACACGCCCATAAAAACGAAATTGAAAATCATTGGGTTTGAGTGCTTGAGTCAATTTTACTAGGAGATTTTTTTTATTTTCTGTTGTTGTAAAATAACTGTAATTTGATTTGGACGGACGATAAAATTGTTGGTGGTGAATGTTACCCAAAGGAAGAAAAACAAGGTAAGCAAGGACGCGATATTTTTTAAAAAGGGCTCCCAAAAAAGGAATAATGACTGAAGACCAAATG
>JAAZUX010000199.1 GCA_018623955.1 Flavobacteriaceae bacterium
CAGTCTACCATCGTCGATTCTCAAGCAGATTTAGTATTGGTCTTGGGGGCAGGGGATATAGGAAATCACATCCAAAAACTAAAAAAAACAGCTTAAATGCAACTCAAAAAACACCTCTTTTTTGTAACGGTTTTAATCTTGACGATATTGATGTCTGCTTTCGCTCATTTTAGGAATAGTAGGCGTTTGGTAGAGAAAGTAGAGGTCAATTTTGAATCCCATGGGGCTCGATTCCTAAGCGACTCACTCGTTGATAAATTGTTAATACAAAACAAAGGAGAGCTTCCGTGGAAGGCCAAAGATAGTTTAGTTTTGAGTATGCTTGAATCCTTATTAGAAGATAATCCTTACATAGATAATGCTGAGGTTTTTCATTTTCAACAAGGTATTTTAGGAGTAAATATTCAAGAAAAAACGGCGGTTGTCAGGATACAAGGGCCAGAGCAATATTATCTGGATAAATTGGGAAATCAGTTTCCCATTTCCAATAATCATACGCCAAAAGTTCCTTTATATCTTGGACAGTTAAAAGAAAAACAAAAGGAGGATCTTTTATCATTGATTGATCATATTGATAAAGATCCATTTTTACGAAATGAACTGGCTTCTATCCATTACCGTTCAAATTCCTATTTTATAGGCTTGAGATCCTACGGTTTTGAGGTTGAAATTGGTCAGATGCGTCGCATTGGTGAAAAGCTTTCCAAATTGAAAGTCTTTTGTGCCTACCACGATAATCATACATTGAAAAGGCAGTATAGCCTGATCAATCTAAAATTTAAAAATCAAGTCGTTGGATCTTAAAACAACATTTATGAAGCATTCAAATATTTCTGTAGGATTGGATATTGGAACAACCAAAATCGTTGCCATGGTGGGGGATAAAAACGAATTTGGAAAAGTTGAAATCCTTGGGATTGGAAAATCCAAAAGCCTTGGAGTTCACAGAGGGGTGGTCAACAACATCACCCAAACCATTCAATCCATTCAGCAGGCTGTAGAGGAAGCCAAAGTGGTTTCCGGTAAAGAAATCGATGAAGTCGTTGTAGGTATTGCCGGACAACACATCAGGAGTCTGCAACACAGCGATTATATCACCCGAACCAATTCCCAAGAGGTCATTTCACAGGAAGATGTGGAACGGCTTATTCAACAGGTTTATAAACTGGTTATGCTCCCGGGTGAAGAAATCATTCATGTACTTCCACAGGAGTACAAAGTAGATGGTCAGGCCGAAATTAAAGAACCCATTGGGATGTATGGCGGTAGGTTAGAGGCCAATTTCCATGTGGTTGTTGGGCAAGTAACTTCGATAAAAAATATTGGTAGATGTGTCAAAAGTGCAGGTTTGTCCATGGGCAATATTACGCTTGAACCATTGGCTTCCTCAGAAGCGGTTTTGAGTCAGGAGGAAAAAGAAGCCGGTGTGGCCTTGATCGATATCGGTGGGGGAACCACAGACCTGGCTATTTTTAAAGACGGTATCATTCGCCATACGGCAGTAATCCCTTTCGGGGGGAACGTCATTACCGAAGACATTAAAGAGGGTTGTTCCATTATTGAAAAACAAGCGGAACTCCTAAAAGTTAAATTTGGTTCAGCTTGGCCGGGAGAGAACAGAGATTCTGAAATCGTTTCCATCCCCGGGCTCAGAGGCAGGGAGCCCAAGGAGATATCACTGAAAACCCTTTCCAAAATCATCAATGCACGTGTGGTAGAAATCATGGAACAGGTCTATTTAGAAATCAAAAATTACGGCCATGACGATCAAAAGAAAAAGCTAATCGGTGGAGTTGTATTGACCGGTGGCGGAAGTCAATTGAAGCATTTAAAACAATTGGTGGAGTACATCACCGGTATGGATACCCGTATTGGTTACCCCAGTGAACATTTGGCCGGAGATACACAGAAATCTGAGACCAGCCCAATATTGGCAACTGCTGTGGGTCTGTTGATGAATGCATTAGAGCAACAAGAGAAAAATGATTTTGAAAGTGTCCCATCCGATGAAAGTGAAGTTGCCGAAGATTCAATAGAGGAGAATACTGTAGATGTTGTTGAACCCAATCCCATGTCTTCCAGTAGGAAGTCTATTTTGGATCGCTGGGTAGAGAAGTTTAAAGAATTTTTAGATAACGCATAAATACACTGAAATGGAATCTGAAATGAGCAACGATTTTAGTTTTGACTTACCCAAAAACAAAAGCAATGTCATCAAGGTAATTGGTGTAGGAGGTGGGGGCAGCAATGCCATAAACTATATGTTTCAACAAGGCATTAATGGTGTAGATTTTGTTGTAACCAACACCGATGCCCAAGCGCTTAATGAGAGTTCGGTGCCGATCAAAATTCAATTGGGGGCATCCCTGACTGAGGGATTGGGTGCCGGCGCCAACCCCGAGGTAGGGGCTTTGGCCGCCGAGGAAAGTTTTGAAGACCTCAAAACCCTATTGACCACCCAAACCAAAATGGTATTTATCACTGCCGGAATGGGTGGAGGAACCGGTACAGGTGCCGCACCCATTATCGCTCAGATGGCGAAAGAAATGGACATCCTTACCGTGGGTATTGTTACCATGCCTTTCCAGTTTGAGGGTAAACTGCGATTGGAACAGGCTGAAAAAGGTTTGGAAAACATCAAAAAAACCGTTGACGCCCTGATCGTAATTAACAACAATAAGCTCAGGGAGGTTTATGGAAATTTGGGCTTTAAAGCAGGTTTTTCCAAAGCTGATGAAGTGCTTTCCACAGCAGCTAGAGGAATTGCAGAGGTCATTACTCACCACTATCGTCAAAACATAGATTTGAAGGATGCGAAAACAGTCCTCAAAGACAGTGGTACAGCCATCATGGGATCCGGTTTTGCCAGTGGCACTAATCGAGCACACGATGCCATCATCAATGCCTTGGACTCTCCCTTACTGAATGATAATAAGATCACCGGATGTAAAAATGTGTTGCTTTTGATTGTCTCCGGAAACGAAGAAATTACCATAGATGAAATTGGAGAAATCAATGATTTTATCCAGACTGAGGCAGGGAACAATGCCAACATCATCATGGGGATTGGAGAAGATGAAAAATTAGGAAGTTCTGTGTCTGTGAACATCATCGCCACAGGTTTTGGAGCAGATCA
>JAAZUX010000200.1 GCA_018623955.1 Flavobacteriaceae bacterium
CTAAAAAACACTCCCGATTTGGCACAGACCATTGCAGTTACTTGCTTAGGGTTTAATATTGATTGTAAACTTTCAGGTTTACACACCCTTAAGATCAAAGAGACCGATCGGTTGGCTGCGCTCAAAATTGAAATCGAAAAGCTGGGGGGTAAAGTGAAAATTACCGACAGAAGTCTTGAACTTGCTAATTCAGGAAAAATCAATAAAAATATTTCTATAGACACCTACAATGATCACAGAATGGCAATGGCTTTTGCTCCTTTGGGATTAAAAGTACCCATTAATATCAATAATGCAGAGGTAGTATCGAAGTCTTATCCAAGTTTTTGGGACGATCTGAGGAAAATAGGCTTTGATCAAAATATCATTTAGTTTTTTTATTCCCTTTTACTTGACAACCCCCCCTTCCAGAGACTATATTTGCAGGGCAAAAAAAATTAACCATGAAATTATCAGACTTTAGTTTTGACCTTCCAAATATGTTATTAGCACAAAGACCCTCTGCCGGAAGAGATGAATCCCGGTTGATGGTACTCAATCGTGCTGATCAATCCATCAGCCATCATACCTTCAAAGATGTAATTGATTTTTTCGATGAAGGCGATGTTATGGTATTGAACAACACTAAAGTTTTTCCTGCCAGACTTTTTGGGAACAAAGAGAAAACAGGAGCCAGAATCGAAGTCTTTTTATTGAGAGAACTCAATGAAGAACAACGATTGTGGGATGTATTGGTAGATCCTGCAAGGAAAATCAGAATTGGAAATAAACTTTATTTTGGAAACGATGACAGTTTGGTTGCCGAGGTCATTGACAACACTACTTCTAGAGGAAGAACACTCCGATTCCTCTTCGATGGTTCCTACAGTGAATTCCGGTCTAAACTCAAAGAATTGGGACAAACCCCACTTCCTAAATACATCAACCGACCCATCGAGGAAGAAGATGAGCAGCGATATCAAACCATTTATGCTAAACACGAAGGTGCTGTAGCAGCTCCTACCGCAGGGCTTCATTTTTCAAAACACCTGATCAAAAGACTTCAAATAAAAGGAATTGATTTGGCAGAATTGACTTTACACGTTGGATTGGGAACTTTTAGTCCCGTTGAGGTGGAAGATCTCTCCAAACACAAAATGGACTCTGAGGAGTTGATCATCACGCAAGATGCTTCTGATATGGTTAACAATGCGTTGAGTGCCAACCGTAAAATCTGTGCCGTGGGCACCACGGTCATGAGGGGTTTGGAGTCGTCTGTGTCTTCTATTGGCACCCTCAACCCCTATCAGGGCTGGACCCATAAGTTTATTTTTCCACCCTACGACTTCTCTATTGCCAACTGCATGATTACCAACTTTCATACGCCAAAATCTACTTTGTTGATGATGGTTTCTGCATTTGCCGATGTTGATTTTGTCAAAGAAGCATACAAGCAAGCCATCAAGAATAAATACAATTTTTATTCTTATGGTGATGCCATGCTCATCTTATAACAGCAATAGAAATCCTATGAAAAGGATGGTTGAAAGACAGCATTGATGAAAACCGAAACAAAAAAAGATATTCGGTCCTTGTCACTGGAAGATCTCAGGTGTTTTTTCACTGAAAATCAAGACCAAGCTTTTCGTGGAAATCAGGTATATCAATGGCTGTGGCAAAAGGGGATTCACAGTTTTGAGGGGATGACCAATCTCTCGAAATCAACCCGGGCCCTTTTGGAATCGCATTTTGTCATCAATCATATTGACATAGATCAGCAACAAAAGAGCAATGATGGAACCATCAAAAATGCCGTCAAACTGCATGACAATTTGGTTGTTGAATCTGTTCTTATTCCCACGCCTACCCGAACTACTGCTTGTGTTTCTTCTCAGGTAGGCTGTAGTTTAGATTGTAAATTTTGTGCTACTGCCAAAATCAAAAGAATGCGAAATCTCAATGCTGATGAAATCTATGATCAGGTCGTCGCCATGGACCGGCAAAGCCGGTTGTATTTTGACCGTCCCCTTTCCAACATTGTGTTTATGGGGATGGGAGAACCTTTGATGAATTACAAAAATTTGATCAACGCCATTGATAAAATCACCCAGTCGGAGGGTTTGGGTATGTCCCCATCGAGAATCACAGTTTCTACCTCCGGAATTCCAAAAATGATAATCAAAATGGCCGATGATCAAGTGCGCTTTGGTTTGGCCGTTTCACTGCACAGTGCCCGTCAGAAGGTCAGAGCTCAATTGATGCCTTTTGCAGAAAAATTTCCCCTCGACGATCTGGCGGATGCCATCAAATATTGGTATGAAAAAACAGCAAAAGCAGTCACCTATGAATATGTGGTTTGGAAAGGCATCAATGATGGTGATGAAGACATCAATGCTTTGGTTGATTTTTGTAAAATTTCGCCTTGTAAAGTGAATTTGATAGAATACAATCCCATTGGAGATGACCAATTCTTACAGGCAGAAAAAGATAGAATCAAGGCCTACGAGACAGCTTTGGAAGCTCAGAGAATTACTGTAACTGTTAGGAGATCAAGAGGAAAAGATATTGATGCAGCCTGTGGCCAGTTGGCCAACAAAGCCGAACGGGTATAGATTGTATTTCCTTAACGAATAGTGGTATCTTTACGGAGGAATGAAAGTTGTAGAGCGAATTAAGAAACCCATTTATGAGGAAATGGAACTTTTTGAAAAAAAGTTCAAGACCTCCATGTCTTCCAGGGTCGCTTTACTGAATAGGATCACCCATTTTATTGTCAACAGAAAAGGGAAGCAAATGCGACCCATGTTTGTTTTTCTGGTGGCCAAAATGCTGGGTAAGGGCAAAATAAATGAACGATCCTACCGAGGGGCAGCGGTCATCGAATTGATCCATACGGCCACACTGGTCCACGATGATGTGGTGGACGACAGCAACCAACGCAGGGGATTCTTTTCCATCAATGCTTTATGGAAAAACAAAATTGCGGTGTTGGTTGGCGATTATTTGCTCTCCAAAGGATTGTTGCTTTCGATAGAAAATGAAGATTTTGATTTACTGAAAATCATCTCTATTGCAGTGCGTGAAATGAGTCAAGGAGAGCTTTTGCAGATCGAAAAGGCCAGAAATCTTGAC
>JAAZUX010000201.1 GCA_018623955.1 Flavobacteriaceae bacterium
AGTGAAACTGTAGGATTCGTCAATGTCTTTTTGTTGGGTTTTATTGATTTTTTTCTTGTCAACAAATTTCATAAAAGAGGTGTCTGCCAATCCATAATCGTCAGCCCAGGGAATTTTGATACTCGTTCCCTCCTCTGTAGCTCCCACCACATCAATGGTTAAATTCTTGGAGGGGCCATACAGGTGAACCTTTCCCCTCAAAAATCCATCGCCAAAAAACACTTCATCCTCTTCCTCCGGTACATTGAGCATTAGAATTCTTTCCGAGTCTACATTGAGATCAAAGCCCCAGTCCGAAAAATTTAAATGATTAATTTGACCGACCAGTTCGGCCTGAGTACCGAATCGCGTATCTGTCAATGTTGTCTTGTTAAAGTTAAAGCTTTGATCTACCAAAGTAACTTTTGTACCGTTGGAAAAACGGTAATCAGTATTGATATCGGGAACCCCAAGCCCTCCACCGTTAAGGATCAATTGACCATTGTGTTTGGGAGCATCAATGGGGCCCCATAGATTTACACCGCCCGAAACTTTACCTCTGATATCGTCTACATCCCCTGCACCCACCGGGGTAAGAAAGGAGAGGTCAAAATCATCAAAATTAAAATCAAGATCAAGACGAGGGGATTGATCAAAACCTAAAATATTCCCCTTAGCCGTCATGGTACTTTTTCCTTGGTCGGACAGCAATAGATTGACCTCGTAGGAATTTAATTGCGTATTTCCTGAAGTAAAAAACCGCAACCTACCCATGTCCAGATCATTCATTACGAAATCATCTACAAATCCATTAAATTTCAGGCTGTTGTCAGAGGGAGAACGTTTAATATTCAAATTCAGATCCATGGCCCCCTTAAAATCAAAGTCTTCACTTGAAATGGCTAAATTCTGAAGAGAGACCTTGTCGATAGCCAATGAAAGACTGAAATTTTCAGCCGACTGATAACTTCCCTTGATTTCAATCCGCTCATTTCCTGATTGCGCCTCAAAAAAATTCAGATCAATTCTTTCTGAAGAGGAGTCATAGGATATTGAATGTTTTTGATCAAATTGGGGGTTAATGCTCCAAACATTGCGATCCAATTGAATCGTTGAGGGTTTGACTAAAATATTTGACTTGGCTTTATCTAAAAACAGAGCATAATTCAATTGATAAACATCATCTTGACTTTTTCGTCCATAAAACTCCGTTCTGAAGTTGAGGGTATCTCCTACTTTTACGCCCAGGGTATTAAATTCCGAAATCTCATAGGAATCACTTTCAATTTTTCCAACCGAAATAAAAGTATTAAAAAGTGGGTTTTGATTGTCCAACTGTATGGCCAAATTCTCAGTATCGACGCCCTTAAAAGCAATTCTGGGAATGTTCAGCGTCATTTTAGAAATATTGTCTTGAGTGGATAAAAAACCTCTAAAGATTGCTTTTTTATCAATGACCAAATCGGGAAAAACCGCATTCAGATGTGCGGTTTGTACACTGATGTCGTAAACTAAATCTTGGGCATCCTCAATCTTTTTCTTTGTCACAAAAGGAAAGGCCTCCGCAATGGCATTCGAAAAAAGGGAATTTAGTTTACTCAATTGGAATTCGCCCTCAATATTAATATCTATGATGTCGGAATTGATGGTTCTGATGATCCTTTTTTGATCGGATAAACTGGTTTCAAGAATAAAATCATTGAAGGAATCCACTTGAGTTTGATTCTCAAATTGGATGTCCTTAAAGAGTAAGTTTCCTTGAAGCTCATCAAAGGTGTTCCCCACCATAAAGAGGTTTAAATCTCCAGAGTAAACAGCCTTTCCCCCACCCAACTCATCATTCAAAAGATGAAGATTGAGCCGGTCTAAATTGAGGTCAAGTTGATATTTGCGTTGATCTTCTCCCCAAGAATACGCCAGGGTGGAAGTAGCAATAACGTAATCATCCTCCACCGCAAAATTGGCCGTTAATTCTTTTTCTTTCAATGCTGCTTTGAGTTTTAGCTTGTTGATCCCTTCACCATCGAATAAAACCTCATCAACATCGACATCAAAATCAAGATCAAGATTGCCCGACACTCCCCTATTCCCTGACACCAAAAGTTGTGAGGTGACCCAACCCAATTTCGGATGCCAAGGCGATAAATCCAGCTTTTCTATAGATGATGTACTCTCAAAACGATTCAGTTTAAATTTTCCTTGATCAAACGATAGGTCAAACAAACTTCGATTTGTAATGAAAGCATTACCACTGATCAATCGCAAATCTGAACGCAGTTGATTATCTTCCAAAGAAAAAGTCCCACTACACTCAAAAGAATCATAGTTCAGTAGGGGTTTTGGAAATTTATCATAATGGGCTGGAGGAATGATTTGGAATAAATTTTTGCTTACCATATTTATGGATTCTAATTCAACAAAAGCCTTTGGAGGCGCAGCCGAAAAGGCCTCTTTAAAGTCTAACTTGGCCTTGAGTTGTAATGCATCTTGAGTGACTTCGAAATTGGAAAATTTGAGGTCATTCGGGCTCCCTGATGCGGATAGGCTGAATTTCATCGGCTGAAAGTCTTCCGGTAAATCGATAAAATTTTGGAGCTCTTGTCCGGAAAAAAAACCGCTGAGCATCAAATCAATCTGCGCCTTTTCTTTGAATCCGTGAAAACTTCCATCGGGAAGCAATAGGCTGATGTTGCCTTCAACACGACTGTCACCGAAAGACATCTGAAAAGAACGCATATCAATGGTACACGGGTTGTAAAAAAACGCTTTTGTGTTTAGATTGACTTTACCATAATCATTTGAATCAAATTTTAAATTTTTCAATACCATTTCTACCCCATCGTTTATGACAAAAAAATCATCGGCTTTAAGCTTGATTTTTTGAAATTCCAGTGGTTTGGCGGAACTGTTTTCATCCACCATCAAAAAACGGCCTTCGGTTATGTTTAATTCGTCTATCCTGACAAAAACAGGACGATCACTTTGGGGTTCGGTTTGTGCCAAAAGCTTTTCTATAAAATAAAACGGAGCGTTGTTTTCTTCCCCTTCGTATTGCGTGATCTTAAAATAGATATCTTCAAATTCGGTAGTTGAGAAAAATAAATTCCCATTGACCCACTGGCCCA
>JAAZUX010000202.1 GCA_018623955.1 Flavobacteriaceae bacterium
CCATGGTGGGCAGTACCAAAAGTACCGATGGAGATTTTAGTGATCGCTTGGGTAACGATTGGGATTTGGTCTTGATCAAAATGGATGAGCAGGGGGAGGTGACTTGGAAAAAAACATATGGAGGCAGCGCAGACGATTTTGGTTTTTCTTTGGTAGAAAGCCAGGAAGGAGGATTTGTCCTTATGGGTTACAGCAACAGTCAAGATGGGGATGTTCCCCCCACCAAGGGATACCACGACAATTGGATCATCAAGGTAGATGCAGCAGGAGCAGTGGTTTGGAAAAAATCCTTAGGATATTCTGGTCATGACCATGCCTACAATGTTATTCCCACAACAGATGGAGGATATTTTTTCAACGGTTTTTTGGATGTAACCGCTTCCAATGGAGCCGGAAGTTCGAGTAAATCCTCCCAAGCCAACCGCCATGGAGTAGGGGAATTCTGGTGTCATAAAATTGACGCCAACGGCAACATACAATGGCAAAGATATTTTGGAGGCACCAACAACGATAGATCCTATGATGCCATTCAAACCCAAGAAGGGAATTTTTTGGTCGTGGGCACCTCAGAAAGTGAGGATGTAGACATAAAAAACCCAAAAGGAAGTTATGATGTTTGGGTCGTAATGGTCTCCCCATCCGGTGAAATGATTTGGGAAAATTCCTATGGAGGAAGTTTGGTGGACGAGGCCTCTAGAGTAATTGAAGACTCCTATGGGAACTATAGAATCATAGGAAATACCCACAGCGAGGACATGGATGTGATCGACCCCAGAGGCTCGTCGGATGTATGGCAAATCATACTAGATAAATCCGGAAGATTGATCGGCAGTTACAATTTCGGGGGAAGTGAGTTTGACCGAGGCACCTCCATCACCAAAGGACAATGGGGGTCGATATTCATCACAGGTTATTCCCGAAGTCTTGATGGCGATATGGACAGCAATAAGGGAGAAAATGATATGTTTTTAATGTATTTGCCTGATGACGGCAGTGAATTAAAAACCTTGACTTTGGGCGGAGAGGGACAAGATTTTGCTTATGACGTTTTGGTTCGCAGCGATGGCGGGGTCCTGTTGGTAGGTCAAACCTTCAGTAAAAATCCACCCTATGATCGAAACAAGGGAAAAAGCGATATTATATTGGCCCACTGGCGCTAGGAATTGTCGATTGAGCCATAATCAGAATTGATAGTAAAAGCCTGTTATTAATAGGAAATACGCTATATTTGTACCGACATAAATTAAGATTTGTCTGACATGATCAAAGTATCGCCCAGTGCACAAGAAAAAGTGTCGCAGTTGATGCGTGAAGAGGGATTCAATCCCGCCCAAGATTTCGTCCGTGTCGGAGTGAAAAGTGGTGGTTGTTCTGGCTTGTCATACGATTTGAGTTTTGACGATTCAAAATCAGATCAAGACCGTTTATTCGAAGACAATCAAGTCAAGATTTTGGTTGATAAAAAAAGCTTGCTTTACCTTTTGGGAACTACTTTAGAGTATTCCGGAGGGTTGAACGGCAAAGGCTTTATTTTTAACAATCCCAACGCAGAGCGCACTTGTGGATGTGGTGAAAGTTTTTCCCTCTAAGAAAACAGCGATATGGCTTACACTGAAGAAGAACTAAAAAAGGAACTGGAGACCAAAGAATACGAATACGGCTTTTATACCGATATCGATTCTGAGACCTTTCCTGTGGGCTTGAATGAGGAAGTTGTTCGTCGCATCTCTCAAAAAAAGAAAGAGCCCGAATGGATGACCCAATGGCGTTTAAAAGCCTATGAGGCATGGAAAAACATGGAGGAACCCGACTGGGCCAACGTCCATTACTCCAAGTCAGATTATCAGGCCATATCTTATTACTCCGCTCCCAAGAAAAAAGATCAATACAAAAGTTTGGATGAGGTAGACCCCGAGTTACTCAAAACTTTTGACAAACTGGGTATTTCGCTCGACGAGCAAAAGAAATTGGCCGGTGTGGCAGTGGACATTGTCATGGACTCTGTTTCTGTAGCCACAACTTTCAAAGATACCTTGGCCGAAAAAGGTATTATTTTCTGTTCCATTTCAGAAGCCATTCAGGAACATCCTGATTTGGTAAAAAAATACATTGGCACTGTAATCCCCATTCAGGACAACTATTTTGCTGCTCTAAATTCTGCGGTATTTTCCGACGGATCTTTCTGTTACATTCCTAAGGGGGTACGCTGTCCTATGGAATTGTCCACTTATTTCAGGATCAACCAAGCGGGAACAGGCCAGTTCGAAAGAACACTTGTCATTGCAGACGAATCAAGTTATGTAAGTTATTTGGAAGGCTGTACTGCTCCCTCACGAGACGAAAACCAGTTGCATGCTGCAGTGGTTGAACTCGTAGCCTTGGACAATGCCGAAATCAAATACTCCACCGTTCAAAACTGGTTTCCCGGAGACAAAAACGGTAAAGGAGGTGTGTACAACTTTGTCACCAAAAGGGGCATTTGCCACAAAAACTCCAAAATATCATGGACCCAGGTGGAAACAGGTTCTGCCGTTACATGGAAATACCCCTCCTGTATCCTCAAAGGCGACAACTCCATAGGGGAGTTCTATTCTATCGCTCTTACCAACAATTATCAGCAAGCCGATACAGGAACTAAGATGGTTCATTTGGGAAAAAACACCAAAAGCACTATTATTTCCAAGGGGATTTCTGCCGGTAAATCCCAAAACAGCTATCGTGGTTTGGTTCAAGTACACCCTAAGGCCACCAATGCCAGAAACTTTTCACAATGCGATTCCCTTCTGATGGGGAACCAATGTGGAGCCCACACTTTCCCCTACATTGAGGCCAAAAATAAAACCGCCCAAATCGAACACGAAGCCACCACCAGCAAGATTGGAGAAGATCAAATATTTTACTGTAACCAAAGGGGTATAGACCCCGAAAAGGCCATCGCATTGGTCGTGAACGGTTTCAGTAAAGAAGTATTGAACAAACTGCCGATGGAATTTGCCGTGGAAGCTCAAAAATTATTAGAAATTTCCCTAGAGGGATCTGTAGGATAAAAAAACAATTATGTTAACCATAGAAAATCTTCACGCTCAAGTAGAGGGC
>JAAZUX010000203.1 GCA_018623955.1 Flavobacteriaceae bacterium
GTTGGTATTGGGTAGGTGATGGCCCAAGTCCACCAAAGTAGTCGCTTGATCTCCCAGTTTTGAAGCCAAAAGGTGTGAAGTTCCCCAATCGGGAATGACCGTGGAATAAAAGTTGGGCTCATAGGGTTTGTACTCAATCAACAGTTTCCAATCCGAAGGCAAATGATCATAAATCTCCTCCAACGATTCCAAAGTCCGTTGAAATGCACCCCGAAAATCGTGTTGGCCGGCAAATGAAGTTCCGTCGGCCAACCAAACTGTCAAAGCCTTTGAGCCTAATTCAATGCCATGGTCGATCACTTCTTTGTTGTGTCGAATGGCTTCTTTTCTCACCGCTGTATCGATATGTGACAATGACCCATACTTATAGGAGTGAACACTCTCAGGCTGATCCTGAAAAGTGTTGGAATTGACCGCATCGAACACGATATCTAATCCGTTGGCTAAATCCTTGATGGCCTTGTAATCTTTTGGTATGTCCCAAGGAATGTGAAGACTGATGGCACCACTGGACTGATTCAAAGCATGCAGAATCCCTACGTCTTTGATTTTTTCCTCCAAAGTAGCGGGTTCACCGCCTTGGGGAAATCTCCCAAAACGAGTCCCTCCGGTTCCCAGTGCCCAACTGGGAATGGCAATCTGAAAGGCACCGATTTGATCGACAACAGCCTCTAAATCCAATCCTTTTTGGGTTAATCTTTCTCCCAAATGATCAAAATTGGTTTTATGTCTTGGCAGTTGTTCTTCGTTAAAAGTTTTTATTTTTTTTTGATCCACCATGGTTTTTATGTTTATCTGACAAAGGCGTTTGCCATTCCTCCATCTACATTGATGGTGTTTCCGGTACTTTTATCCAATAGGGCCAAAAAGGCAAAAACGCCATTGGCAATGTCCTCAGGTCGGATGATTTGATTCAAAAGGTTTCTTTTGGCATAGAAAGCAGGCAACTCATCCACGGTGATACCATAAGCTTTTGCGCGCCCCTTTGCCCATTCACCTTCCCAGATTTTACTCCCCACAATAACTCCATCGGGATTGACCGTATTGACCCTGATCTGATCTGTGGCCAATTCGACTGCCAAAAGTCTTGACAGGTGCATTTGTGCGGCTTTTGCTGTTCCATATCCTGCATTGTTGGGCCCGGAAACCAAACCATTCTTACTGGCAATATTAACTATACTTCCGCCTAAACCTTGTATTCTCATTATTCTAGCGGCTAATTTTGACAATAAGAACTGGCCTTTAACCAGTACGTTTTGTAATAGATCCCAATCTGCTTCTGTGGTGTCAGCAAGTGGCTTTGAGATTGCCAAACCGGCACTGTGAACCACTATGTCCAAACCACCGAATTGTAAACAGGTTTTTTGAATTACGTCCTCCAGACTCTCGGCTTTAGTAACATCACAATGACAACCTATCGCCTGGTCAGTGCTATATTGTAAAATAGCTTCCTGTAGGTATTTCTCAGAGATATCAGTGAAAACGACATTGGCTCCCTCAGCAATAAGTTTGTCGGCTATGGCCCTGCCAATGCCTCCCCCCGAACCCGTTACCAAAGCAATTTTTCTTGAAAGGGGTTTTTCCTTGGGTTGGCGTTGTAATTTGGCTTCCTCCAACAGCCAATATTCGATATCAAAAGCCTCTTGTCGAGGGAGAGAAGTGTATTTTGAAATGGCCTCTGCTCCCCGCATTACATTGATGGCATTGATGTAAAATTCACTGGCTACCCTGGCCGTTTGTTTATTTTTAGCAAAAGTAAACATTCCCACTCCGGGATATAATATTACCACAGGATTGGCATCTCTGATTGCGGGGCTATTGGGGTGTTTACAGGATTCATAATACTCACGATAATCATTACGATACTGTTCAAATGAATCGGATATTTTATCCAATACCAATTGCTCATCACTGAGGTCTTGTTCGGGAGTTAAATTCAGAATAAGGGGTTTAATTTTTGTTCTTAAAAAGTGATCGGGGCAAGAGGTTCCCATAGGAGCCAGACGCTCCAGATCCTTTGAGTTGATGTATTCCAATACCTTGTCATCATCAGTAAAATGACCGATCATTGCATTTTCTGAAGAGCAAAGACCTCTTAAAATGGGGGCCAGTTGTGCTGCTTTATCTTTTCTTTTGTCTTCGGGTAAACTTTTGATTTTTTGTCCTCCAAAAACACTACTATTTTTGGCAACTTTATCCTCGATGTATTGGGAAGCAGCTTCGATGACTTCCAAACTGTTGATATAGGATTCGTAGGAAGTCTCTCCCCAGGTAAAAACCCCGTGACTGCCCAAAACAATCCCTCTAATACCGGGGTTTTCATTCAAACATTTTTCCAATTGTAATCCCAAATCAAATCCGGGACGTTGCCACGGCACCCAACCCATGGTATCCCCCCAAATTTCTTTGGTGATTTTTTCACTGTCTTCTGCCGCCGCGATGGCGATCAAAGCATCGGGATGTAAGTGATCGATATGTTTAAAGGGGAGCAATCCATGAAGTGGAGTGTCAATGGAAGGTGCCCTACTGTCCAAATCATATATACAATGATTAAAAAGGGCAACCATTTCATCCTCATGTTCCAAACCACGATAAACTTTTTTGAGATCATGTAACCTCTGATTGTACAAGCCGGCAATTCCGTCGCGTTTGAGGGTACCAATGTCTCCCCCGGATCCCTTAATCCACATGACCTCTACCTCCTCATTGGTGATGGGGTCTTTTTCGATGGTTTTACAACTGGTGTTTCCTCCTCCGTAATTGGTGATTCTTAAATCCTTCCCCAAGAGATTGGAACGGTACAAAAAAAGAGTGACTTGATCGTCTCCTATTGCCTCAGCTTTTTTATCGTCCCATAAATAGTTTACAAACTTATACTTACTTTTGGTTTCCATGTTTCAATATTAACAAACTCAAATTTACTTTATGTTAAACTAATAAGTATCCTGTAGATACTGGTAAAATTATAAATTGATGATCGATTTTTTTAACCTCCAACTAAATGACAACAATAACACCCCAAAATACAAGCAGATTGTTGAGAGTATTTCTGATCTAATACAATCCGGAAATATAAAA
>JAAZUX010000204.1 GCA_018623955.1 Flavobacteriaceae bacterium
GTAAAGAGAATCCAAGAGTGGACTTTGTATGACTTGTTTTTCGATTTTTTGATTAAAATTAGATCTGAGGTAAAGTTGATGGGCTACAGGAATATCAAATCGATATTTATCACGATTGCGGTAAAATTTCCTGAGTTGTTGACCTTTCTCGTCCAATGTTTCTTTGTAAAAGGGAATCCAAGGGGTAAGCCGGGCATAATGCGACAGCACTTCTTTTACACTCAGATTGGCTTTATTTGACCCCTCCAACTCCGGCATAAAATCTTTAAGGGAGCTTTCTAATCCAAAGCTGTTGCGATCTACCTCCCTCATGATCAGGGGGAGCGTCGCGGTGATCTTGGTCAGTGAGGCCAGGTCATAGACGTGATGGTTTTCCACCTTAATTTTTTTATCATAGGTATGATATCCAAAACTTTTGTGGTAAACGATCTCTCCACTTTTGGCTACTAAAATTTGCATCCCCGGAGTCATGGCAGAATCAATGACCCGCTGGGCAAAATGATCTATTTCGACCAATCGATCCGGATCAAACCCCTTTTCGATCAAACCTGTCCTTTTGTTTTTCTCTTTGGGCTCAAAACGGATTCCTGTTCCCACCGGAAATTGATCAGAAATACCAACGGGTAATGCCCCCATAAATGTACCTTGACCGTTCATCAGACCGGCACTGATTTTTTGAGAAATGGGGCTGTTTTGATAACTCACAACCAAAGTCTCTATCGTAGAAAGATCACCCAAATCAATCAGTGGATAAGGGTTTACGAAAAGGTTTAAAACAAGCTTGTGTTTCCCGGCTATTGCCTGAATCAATTCTATTTCTTTTTTTGAAAAATCAGGGGATAAAAAAGGAGAACGATTGGAACGATGATAACTGATGATGACTTTTTCAAAATCTTTTAACGCCGCCAAAGTTTCATCAACCGTTGATGGATTTACACTTTTGATGTTGACGAAATCTCGGAGCTGTGTTTCAAAATCATTACTGTCATCGTCTCCCAACTTAATATGAGCGTAGGTAGTTTTCGGGTCTAGGGGAAGCAATTGTTTGTCGTTTTTTAGCAGTGTAATGCTTTTGGCATAAGCTTCTTCAATGAGCAGGGTATCTTTTCGGGTATTGAGCCGTTTGTAGAGACTTTGAACATCAACTTTGGATTTTTGGGTCAGTCCAACTTTGTATTTGGCTTTGAGTATTTTTTTGACGGATTCCTCAACTCTTCTTTTGACCAGAGGAAGATTGTCATGGGCGTTTTTTATTTTTTCGACACCCAGTGGAATGTCTTTGGAAATCAAAAGGACATCATTTCCTGCCAAAAGGGCCAACAAATCCATGTTGGAGTCAGGATTATTCGGTTCTGCTCCTTTCATGTTGAGTGCATCGGTAACTGCCAAACCGTTAAATCCAATGTTTTGTTTCAAGAGCTGAGTCACTACTGCTGGAGAAAGGGATGTAGGATAATTAGAAAGGGTCAATGCAGGCACATTGAGATGAGCCGTCATCACTGAGCTTAAACCCTGTTCTATGGCAATTTTAAAGGGGTACATTTCGGTATTTTCGAGTCGGGATCGGTCAAAACTTACCGTTGGAAGGGTTTTATGAGAATCTTTGGCTGTATCTCCATGTCCGGGAAAGTGCTTGCCGGAAGTGAGAATTCCTGCATTGTGGTGCCCCCTCATTAAAGCCACTCCCTTTTCGGCAACTCTTTTGGGGTCTTCTCCAAAAGATCGGTTTCCAATAATCGGGTTTTGTGGATTGGTATTGATGTCAAGTACGGGAGCATAGCTCATATGGACTCCCAAAATCTTCTCTTGTTCACCCATTCTTTGGCCGATTTTACGGATGATCGCATTGTCTTTTATCGCTCCAAGGGTCATGCTCCAAGGAAAGGCTACGACAGAATCCAATCGCATGGCTACCCCCCACTCTGCATCCATACTGATCAATAAAGGAACTTTGGATAGGGCTTGAAATTCATTCAACCATTGAGATTGTTTGACCGGACCTCCCAAAGAAAAAATAATCCCTCCAATATGGTGTTTTTCGATTAAACCTTTGATTTCATCAAAATGCTCATCGTCTTTTTTGGAAAAAACCATGGGGGTAAAAAGCTGGCCGATTTTTTGATCCAAACTCATGGATTGGTAGACGCTATCCACCCATTTTTGTTGAAGTTTGGGATTTAAGGAAAGTAAGGGATCGGGTTGCTGTGCCAGAGAAATGGCCCCCAATAGGACAAAAAATGTAAATAAAACGCGCATATCAATCTAAAAAAATCGGGCATGCCAGCTCGAAGAAGCAGGGACTTCCCAAAGGGAATCATATTCCATTTTGTTCAGAACTAAATTATTAAAAACAATGACATCAGGATTAACTTGTTTCTTCTTTGCTTTGGTTCGGAATTCTTTCAGTGGAATGTGATCTATGGTATTTTTATTTCTGTAGGTAACATTCATTTTATCCAGAAGGGTAATACCGAAGGTCTGCTCCAAAGCTTGAATAAAATGGACCGAAGCATCTATGGAGCAACCCGAGGCAGACTGAACGGATTCATTGAGTCCCAGGACAATAAAGCGATCATAAGGCAGATCAATTCCAGCCTGAAGCTCAGCACCATGGGCAGTCCATTGTTCCAAGAAAGCTTTAGCTTTTTGACGAATAACCGCCAGTTCATCGGTGCTAAACGGACGACTTGATGGATAAATCCAAACGCGAGCGTGATCGGGAAGCTGATCAAAGGGGACAAACATTATTTATAGATCCTCGGCTTTAGAAATCAGTTCAGCAATGTCTTGAACACGGACCTGATCCTCTTGTTCTTTGTTTTTGACACCGTCAGACATCATGGTGTTGCAAAAAGGACAGCCCGCAGCGATAATTTCAGGTTGGGTTTCTAACGCCTGTTCGGTTCTTTCAATATTGATGTCTTTATTGCCTTTTTCGGGCTCCTTAAACATCTGCGCGCCCCCGGCACCACAACAAAGCCCCTTAGACTTGCAGTTCTTCATTTCTACCAACTCAGCGTCCAATTTTTGAATGAGATCCCTCGGTGCTTGATAAACTTGATTGGCGCGGCCTA
>JAAZUX010000205.1 GCA_018623955.1 Flavobacteriaceae bacterium
AATAGGAGGTGTCTTTTTTATTGTTTTACTGCCCATTACCTTGATTGTACTCCGGGCTTTTGTTGATGCAGATTTTGCTGATTTCCCTCAATTTTTTAAACGTTTTATAAGTTTTATTGGGCATCCTTTTTCAGCCTTAATTCTTGCCAATTTAATCGCCTGGTATTTTTTGGGGATTCGTGGGAATTTCCACAAAAAAGAACTTTTTAAAGTGGCCTCCAAATCCATGGAACCTGCCGGAACTATCATACTACTCACTGGAGCGGGAGGGGTATTGAAACAATTACTTATCGATTCGGAGTTGGGATTGGATTTGGCCAAACAGTTCACCCGTTTTGATGTATCGATTTATCTGGTTGCTTTTGGTATTGCTGCTCTGATCCGAGTGCTTCAGGGATCTTCAACTGTTGCCATGATCACTGCAGCAGGAATCATCGCACCTTTGGCAATGGCAAGCAGTCAATCTCCCTTTTCTTCAGCACTTATCACCATTGCAATTGCCTCCGGAGCTTCTGTTTTTTCACATGTCAACGACTCGGGTTTTTGGTTGGTCAGTCAATACTTGGGAATGGACGAAACCAAAACTTTTAAAAGCTGGTCCATCATGACCGCCATACTGGGGGTAACGGGATTGTTGATGGTTATGCTGCTGAGTTTATGGGTATAATTTCAATGCCAAATGGACTTTAAAACATAGCAATTCGTATTCCTATAATAATCAAAATCACTCCAAAGAATGTGTTTATTTGTTTTTGATTGTCCTCAAATAAATTTCTCATTTTCTGATGTGTAAGAAAAACAGCTACCAGTGAAAACCATAGGACAGTAGTACTGACAAGAATAAGCGCCAGTATAGTCATAACTGTGGGGTTAATCTCGGGTCCAATAACAAGCGTAAAAAGACTCAAAAAAAACAAGCTTGCTTTTGGATTCAATAAGTTAGTCAGAAGCCCCATTTTAGTAGCAGTATACCATTTTATTTGATGACTGTTTTGATCCGTTGTTAATTCTATTTTTGTGTTTTTTAAAAATAATGAGGAAATCCCAAGATAGATCAAATATATAGCTCCAAGATATTTGACGGATGACAATAAGAAATTAGACTGAGATATTACCCAAGTCAATCCAAAAAAGGCGTAACTCACATGGACACAAACACCAATTCCAAACCCAACGGCAGTCCATAAACCAATTTTACGGGAATATTGAATGGCATTTCTACAGGCGACAATAAAATCCGGTCCGGGACTGATAAGTGCTATTAAATGAGCAATGGTTACGGTCGCTATCAATGTGAGATTTTCCAAAAATATAGAATCTATTCGTTAGATTCCGCAAAACCTCTTGCCCGCATTAGCGCATCAATTTGAGCATCACGTCCTCTGAACATTCGATAGGCAACCACGGGATCCAATGAATTTCTTGGTGCAAATAGGTATTCAACCAAACGGTTGGCGAGTTGCTCATCATAAAAACCTCCGGGGGCTTCCACAAATGCTTCTGCTGCATCGGCTGTCAAAACATCTGCCCAAATATAACCATAGTATGCAGTAGCATAGCCCTCCCCGGAAAACACATGACTAAAATGAGGGGTGCGATGCCGCATGGGTAACTCTTTTGGCATGTTTATGGATTTCAAGCTTTCTCGCTCAAAGTTTTTTATATCGATATCCTTAGGATCGGACATGTGAAGTTTCAAATCCATTAAAGCAGATGCCAAATATTCTGTTGTGGCGAATCCCTGATTAAAAGTAGCTGCTTTTTTAATTTTTGCTACCAGATCATCGGGAATGGGCTCCCCGGTTTGGTGATGGACTAAAAATTTGTCGATCACTTCATCGCTGGACAACCAACGTTCTAAAAGTTGTGATTGAAACTCAGTGTAATCCCGAACACCACTGTTGAGGCTGGGGTAGCGAACATTTGAGGCAAAAAAGTGTAATGCATGACCAAATTCATGAAAGAAAGTTGTGGCATCGTCCCATGATACCAATACAGGCTCTCCGGGTGCAGGTTTTACAAAATTTGAATTATTGGAGGCGAGTACATTTTTTTCACCATCAAAACTACTGTAACTCCTGTAGGTCGTGGCCCAAGCACCGGAGCGTTTGCCAGGTCTGGCAAATGGGTCTAAATACCACAGGCCAATGTGTTTTCCTGTTCTTTGATCCTTTACTTCCCATACCTTTACATCTTCATTAAAAACCGGAACGGTACCGGCTGCAAGTGGGCTGAAATCGTAAAAAAACAATCGACCGGCTACATAATGCATCGCATCGGTGAGTTGATCCAATTGTAAATATTGCTTGACCTCATCAGAGTCAAGATCATATTTTTTCTGGCGCACCTTTTCTGCATAATAGCGATAATCCCAGGGTTCTATAATGGTCTGATCTTCATTGGCAATCAATTGCATATCAGCGACTTCCTCAGCCACTCTTTCAATGGCTGACGGCCAAATGGTTTCAAGTAGATTTAAGGCGTTCTCGGGTGTTTTGGCCATTCTGTTTTGCAATCGCCATTCCGCAAAATTTTCGTATCCCAACAATTGAACCCGTTCATGTCTGAGTTTTAATATTTCAGCAATAATTGCTTTGTTATCATATTCATCTTCATTGTCTCCTCGCGAATAATAGTTTTCCCAAACCTGTTTTCTTAATGGGCGCTCTGTAGAAAAAGTAAGAAATGGGTCCATAGAGGAACGGGTATTGATGATGGCATATTTGCCCTCTTCACCCTTATCTTTGGCCATCTGAGCCGAAGATTTGACAAAATCCTCAGGGAGACCTCCTAATTGATCTCCAGTCAGAAAAGTGATATAGTTTTCTTCATCGTGTAGAACATTGTCAGAAAATAAGGTGTACAACTGAGATAATTCTTTGTTGATCTCGGCATATCGAAGTTTTTTCTCTTTATCTAATCCTGCACTACTCATTTCGTAGGTTTGATAGGTCCATTCCAAAAGGCGTTGCTGATCTGCTTCCAATGGATCTTTTTTTGCATTCTCATAAATGGTAGTAATCCTTTTGAAAAGTTTTTCATTTTGAATGATTTTTGAACGATAATCA
>JAAZUX010000206.1 GCA_018623955.1 Flavobacteriaceae bacterium
AATAGGTCTTGTTGACAATTGGATCCCTCACGAAACCAGATTTTGGGACAAAAGCCTGACCAGGCTTTTTTCAAGACAAGTGGATGGTTTTGCCTCCCTATCAAAAGCTGTTGGAGATCAAATTTCATCCGACAATCCTCAACTGCCAGTATGGAAAGGTTTCCATCCCATAGCAGATAAATTGCCTCAAGCGATTGAGCAAAAAAAAGCGCGCAAGGCATTGGGCTGGCCTCAAGACAAAAAAATTGTTCTGTTTTTTGGTTTAATCAGAAAATACAAAGGCCTGGATTTACTGATAGAAGCTTTTTCTAAAACTCCACTGAATCACTCAAAAGTGATCTTGGCCATCGTAGGTGAGGCATATGAGTCCCAAAAGAAATACATTAAACTAATCCAAAAACTCGACCTCAATGAACGAATCATTTGTGACTTCAACTACGCCAATACTCAAAAAGCCAGTCAAGTTTTTTGCGCCGCAGATGTCATTGCTCAAACCTATATCAGTGCCACACAAAGTGGAGTAACTCCCCTGGCCTACCATTTCCATACCCCGCTTTTGGTCTCCAATATCCCGGGGCTTTGCACCCCTATTCTAGAGGATCAGACCGGAATAATTACTGAAATTGATCCTGAGAAAATAGCGGAGAACTTACAAAAAATACTTTTTGATGATGCATTACCAAACTTTCAAGACGCTTTTAAAAAAGTAAGAAAAAAATACAGTTGGAAATCTTATGGACAATCTTTGATGACCTTTATGGCGCAGCTATAAAGAAGTATAATAGAGTAAAATTTGTATTTTTAAATAAAAAAAGCATGAGATATATCTATATCATGATATTCCTTTTGGTGATGCATTCTTGCGATACCGAGATTAAATCATCCGACAGCACTCCACCCAATATTATTATCGTTTTTACAGATGACCAAGGCTATCAAGATTTGAGCAGTTTTGGATCTCCAAATATCAACACCCCACATTTGGACCAAATGGCTAAAGAGGGACTAAAACTCACTAATTTTTATGCTGCACAAGCAGTTTGTTCTGCATCGAGAGCAGGATTACTTACCGGATGTTATCCCAATCGAATTGGAATTTCGGGTGCCCTATTTCCACATCACAAAATAGGAATCAATACACAAGAAACCACCTTGGCAGAAATGCTAAAAGCCAAAGGCTACAAAACCGGAATTTTTGGAAAATGGCACTTGGGACACCACCCGGAATTTTTACCCAACAACCACGGTTTTGACGAATTTAAGGGCATCCCCTACTCCAACGATATGTGGCCGGTAGATTATAACGGTAACCAAGTCCCAGCTGATCATCGATTGGCCAAGGCATATCCACAACTTCCCTTTTTTCACGACTTTAAAGTAGTCAAAGAAATTCGAACGCTGGAAGACCAAGGACAGTTGACCACCGAACTGACCCATGCTGCCGTGGATTTTATTGAGCGAAACAAAGAGAACCCCTTCTTCCTGTATGTTCCACATCCGATGCCTCATACACCAATTGCAGTCTCTGACAAATTCAAAGGAAAAAGTGAGCAGGGCCTGTATGGAGATGTCATCATGGAAATCGATTGGTCGGTGGGACAAATCATCAACAAGCTCAAAGAACATCAACTCCACGAAAACACCTTATTCATTTTTACCAGCGACAATGGTCCTTGGTTGAGTTTTGGAAATCATGCAGGCAGTGCACTCCCTTTGAGAGAAGGTAAAGGTACCGCTTGGGAGGGTGGACAAAGAGAACCCTGTGTGGTCTATTATCCAAAAGGAATTAAAGGAGGAAGAACCATAGATACCCCTATGATGGCCATAGATCTGTTACCTACCATCGCAGAAATCACTGGAGCAGAGCTGCCCAAAAATAAAATTGATGGCAAAAGTGTGTGGGACATTTGGACTGGTAAAACCGATCAAAGTCAGCACCAAGCCTTTTTCTTCTATTACAGAACTAATGAATTGCACGGCGTTCGATACCAAGATTGGAAACTCTATTTCCCCCACACCTATCGGACGTTGAACGGTAAAAAGGGTGGCCAAGACGGTTATCAAGTCAAATACGAGATGAATCGGGTTGAAAAAATAGAACTTTACAACCTCAAACAAGACATCAGCGAATCCAATGATGTGGCCTCCGAGCACCCTGAGGTAGTCGAGAAAATAAAAGTACTGGCAGACGAAATGCGATTGAAATTGGGAGATAAACTCTACAAGATTGAAGGGTCCGAAAATCGTCCGGTAGGAAGAATTAATTGATCTTAAAAACATGAAAATCATGCATCTACTTTTAAGTTTAATATTCATAAACACATGTCAGATTGGTGCTCCTGAGCCCGAAAATCGCTCGACTGCTGTTTGGAGTCCCAGTGAAAACTTTCAAAATAAATCCAAAGCCTACTTTGCTTCCGGATGCTTTTGGTGCGTGGAGTCTGTTTATGAAAGCTTAAAAGGGGTGGAAGAGGCTTATTCTGGCTATGCCGGAGGAAAAACTAAAAACCCCACCTACTACCAAGTAATCACCGGAAATACTGGCCATGCAGAAACGGTAGAGGTAATCTATGATCCCAAAATCATTGATTTCGCCACCTTGGTGGAAGTTTTTTTTGATTCTCACGACCCCACCCTGCTCAATCAGCAAGGTCCTGACCGAGGAACTCAATATCGTTCCGTAGCCTTTTATCAAAACGAGTCAGAAAAAAAGATCATTGAGGATTACATATCCAAACTGACAAAAGCAAAGGTCTATCCAAAGAAAATCGTAACGGAAGTCAAGCCGCTATCAAAATTTTATTATGCCGAAAACTATCATCAGGACTATGAGAAAAATAACCCCAATGACCTTTACATATTGAATGTTTCGAAGCCTAGACTGAATAAATTCAAAGCATTATCCCCCGAATTGCTCAAGAAAGAAGAGCATTGATTTTATGTTAAAATCGCTCCGTTAAACCTTCGCCAGATACGGTAAAACACCATCCCAACCAAGGAACCGAAGACCATGCCCGAAACAACATCTAAAGGATAGTGCACACCTATATAAATCCGACTGT
>JAAZUX010000207.1 GCA_018623955.1 Flavobacteriaceae bacterium
ATATTGCCGACAAAATTGATATGGACATTTCAACCATCTCCAGAGTAGCCAACAGCAAATACATAGACACACCCTATGGGGTAAAGCTTTTAAAAAGTCTTTTTTCTGAAGGAATGAAAAATGTGGAGGGAGAAGACGTTTCGACCATTGAAATCAAAAAAATCCTGGAGCATCTCATATCCAACGAAAACAAAAAAAAGCCCTTGGCCGACCAAGCACTGTCTGCCTTACTCAAGGAAAAAGGTTACAAAGTGGCAAGGAGAACCGTTGCCAAGTACCGTGAGCAAATGGACATCCCTGTCGCTCGACTCAGAAAATCAATCTGATCAAAGAATATAAAAAATCAATCCCAGCTTGATGGTTTGTAATTGTGGATACTTTCCCTCTGAAAGCATTACTTCCGGCTGGTAAATAGAATTCAAGTCGTATTCAAAAAATATATTCCAGGTGTTGTATCCCATGGATAGAAATACCGCAGTATTGTGTTTTCTGATAAAGTCACTTTGAAGAGATTTTCCGTAAAAGGGTTTATAATTTTCAGCAAAATTCAACATGTATTTCATCCCCCCATAAACCCGCCAAAAATCGGTTCGATACGGTGTGGACGTCCTGAAACGTAGCGAAAGAGGGACTACAATAGAGGAATAAGTCTGTCGGTTTTCGTCATTACCTTTGATAGAAAAAGTGGGATTTTCATCTTCTGAATCCAAATTAAGGTTGGAAATCAATCGGTTGTATGCATATCCAAGTCCCAGCCCTATTGCTGTTCGACCATTGGCATGCAATGGAATGTCCCTTACAAAACCAACTTGGAAATTGTTTGAAAAACCATTTTGTTTGAATCCACTGATGTTTTCTTGTTGGAGTTGTAATCCAAAACTGATGTAAAACTGGTCTTCCCTGTATTTTGTGGACAGGCCGTCACGTTGGGCCATGGCTTTGTATCCCAACAACAAGATCCCTGTAAAAAATAAAAGTCGAATTGACATTTTTACTACTATTTCACTGCTAAAATAATCTACTCAAACTATGGTGTAAAAAAAAAGTGCCACAAAGGGCACTTTTTTATATCCAATAGAAGTTTAATCAATGTTTTGTGAGTAATCTCCCACACGGGTGGTATAATTGATTTTTAAAGCATTGACTTTTCTGAGTTCTTGTTTGATATCGGAAATCAGACCCATCTTGGTGTCACCATCTACTTTGAGTGCGGTGGTCAATACATTTTGCAGTTCCTGACGTTTGGATGCACGTTCTGACAAGACAAATGCACCTACTTCGGAAACGGTGGCAAATTTATCATTAAGCTGAATACGGGGTTGTGTCCCATATTTGTCTGCATAACGATTAGAGGGCTCTCCGGCATAGATATACATCACACGGTCTTTCTTGTCCAATTTCTGAATTTGATCCGCAGCAGGTAATTGATTTTTGACCATCAAGGTACTGTCTCTCATCACCGTAGCCACCATAAAAAAGAACAGCAACATGAAAACGATATCGGGCAAAGACGCCGTTGAAATTGCGGGTAAATCTCCTCCTTTTTTCTTTTTGAATTTTGACATTACTGAATTTTTATTTGGTTTTACTGGGTTCCGCTTCGGAAAGCTTTTGCGGGAACAATAATTTGATCTCGGAAAGTTTAGGTTTTAATCTTTCTTTTTCTTCCGGGGAAGTTCTTGGATCTGAATACTTTTTATTGGCCGCAACAAAGGTCATGCCCTCGTTGGGGAACAACCTGGAAAATTCACGGTCTCGTAATTCGTTATAGGCAGCTACCAATTCATTCTGAACAGCAATGTAAACTTTGTATGAAGTCTCTCTGTCGTTTTTTAATGAAATGATCGCCTTGTCTGGATTGTCGGAAGATTTGGGATCACGAGCCCCTTGACAGTAGTCACAGGCTTCTTCTCCCTCTCCACCTCCATTGTCGAGAAACTCAACGGCTAAGGCACGCAAATCTGAAATTTCTACCAACTCCTCTTCTGCCAACAACTGATTATTTTTGTTGACTACCACAGTAAAGATATTTTTCTGTTTGATGATAGGTGGATCTTCAATTTCTTCAATCGGTGGTAGCTTTCTGTTGAGGCCACTGTCAGTTTCAATTGTTGTGGTTACCAAGAAGAAAATCAACAGCAAAAAGGCAATATCTGCCATTGATCCTGCATTGACTTCCGGTGCTGATCTTTTGGCCATAGCTCGTTATTTTTTAATAATTTTACTCACCCCTGAGAACAACATCAAACTGATGGCGACTGCAGCGAGTATATAAAATGTTCTGATGCCTGTACCGACCCATTTGGAGCCACTTGCAGACAAAACCTCACCGTCCTTCAAAGGGGTTTCAACACCATCTGAAAGCACGTAAGAAATCAGAATCACTACCAAAAACAGTCCGACTGAAATGGCGGCTTTCTTCAATTTGGCAGGGTCAGAGAACAATCCTAATAGTGTAAAGATTAGTGTTACGGCTATGGTAATGAGCAATACAATACGGGCCAATTCCACCAAAGGAGAAACGGCACCAAAATCACCCATGGTAGCGGCCATTTTGATGTCATCATCACCAGTACCGATAATCCTGAGTAAGAAAAATGCAGCCAGTACGCCGATGATGGCACTGATTATTTTAATTATGTTCTGAATTTTCATATTCTCAATTATTTTTTCTGAGCTACTAAGATGTCAATCAAGTTGATGGAAGCATCTTCCATGTCGTTGACAATACTATCTATCTTAGCGATAATGTAATTGTAAAATACTTGAAGGATAATGGCCACGATCAAACCAAATACGGTAGTCAAAAGGGCTACTTTAATACCCCCTGCAACCAGTGAGGGTTGCATATCACCCGCAGCTTCGATTTTATCAAAAGCTTGAATCATCCCAATTACTGTACCCATAAACCCAAGCATTGGAGCCAAGGCAATGAATAAAGAAATCCAAGAAACGTTCTTTTCCAATTGTCCCATTTGAACGCCACCGTAAGCAACTACTGCTTTCTCAGCGCTTTCAACCCCTTCGTTGACACGGTCGAGACCCTGATAGAAG
>JAAZUX010000208.1 GCA_018623955.1 Flavobacteriaceae bacterium
ACAAAGATTGAGAACCGAAACAGCAGCCATCGTGGCCTGTAGCCAAGTAGCCACTCTTCGTGAAATTTCAAAAACAAAGCCCTTGTAGAGGGATTTAAAACACCGAACAAGGATTAACGAAGGTCGAATTCTGAAATCGTTAATCGATATTCTTTGTTCTTAAATCAAATATAGTGTCACCCAGTTGGCGCTCGTCTGTGACGAGTGTCGCTGCTACCGCACTAAATCGAAGATTCGACGAAGTCAATCTTTTGTGTGGGGAAAGTGTTTTTTTCTTTTTGTGTGCTTTGTGAAAATCATTGTGTTCTTTGTGGTTAGCACTGGTTTTGGATTCTAAATTTCTTTTTTAACCACAAAGCTCACAAAGTTTTGCACGGAGTTCACAGAGTACCGCTCGTCTGTGACGAGTGTCCATTTTAATACATTTTCTTTGATAAAATAGTTAACTTTCTTGGAAAAGTAGATTGTTTTTTTGCATGGGTTTTGGGCTTAAGCACTCGGTTATAAACGAGCGCTAGCGGGATTTTTTTGTGCATAAGCAGTTGTTATAAACGGGCGCTAAAATGGAGTACTTCTGATGAAATTTTAAAAATAAAATCAAGCTTAATTTTTACATATCTTTAGCGCATGGAAACTAAAAATATTTCCCAGGGCATTATCGATGCTATTCTCAAGCTGGGACTCATTTTATTGGGAATATTCTTACTGATAGAATTAAAAGTTTTACTGGTCTATCTTGTGGTTGCTGCCATCATCTCCTTGATCGGCCGTCCCATCGTATTGTTACTTAAAAACAAACTCAAGTTTAACAATTTACTGGCCGCCAGTTTTTCCCTTTTGGTATTGGTCGGTGTGCTTTTCGGGATCATCTCCCTATTCATTCCATTGGTGATCCAACAAGGCGAAAACTTATCATTGCTCAATGTCGATGAATTGGAGTACAAATTGGAAAAATTGATGAATGAAATCAGTCTGTTTTTTAATTTAGATCCCACAAACATAGCACAGTATTCTTCACTGAAAAACATCATCAACACGGATAACCTTGGGGCGATTCCTGAGTTTTTAAATCATTTATTGAGCATACTGGGCAGTTTTACCATCGGTTTGTTTTCGGTTACCTTTATCTCGTTTTTTTTATTAAAAGACAGCCATATACTGGAAAGCGCCATTTTAGTTTTTGTCAATGACAAAAGCGAGGGACGATTGAAAAAATCTTTTGAAAAGATTAAAAATTTACTCTCCCGTTATTTTTTGGGGCTATTACTTCAGATCAGTATACTGCTGGTCATGTACAGCATTATCCTGCTGATCTTCGGGATCAAAAACGCCATCGTCATCGCATTTTTGTGTGCCTTGCTCAACCTGATCCCCTACATAGGTCCTTTGATCGGTGCTGTTTTGATGATGTTCCTGACCATGACCAGCAATGTGGAAGCTGATTTTAGCGCTGTGATCTTGCCCAAGACCATCTACGTAATGATCGGTTTCTTTATCGGGCAATTGATCGATAACTTTTTCAGTCAACCTTTTATTTTTTCCAACAGCGTCAAATCACATCCACTGGAAATTTTTATTGTGATCCTCGCCGGAGGAACCCTGATGGGCACTACGGGAATGATCGTTGCCATTCCGTTATACACGGCACTAAAGGTCATTTTTAAAACCTTTATGTCAGAAAATAAGATTGTAAGATCGCTTACACAAGACCTTTAGGCAGGGGTCATTGATAGTGTTTCAACAATTCTTGTTGACGGTGCATTGCGTTGAGAAATTCAGATTTTAACTTCCCAATTAAAGACGAAATACTCAGGGTATCATTAATGGTTGATACCCCTTGACCGGCAGACCAAATGGTTTTCCAGGCTTTTGCTTCTTCGCTTATTGCATCCGATTCCGTTCCAAAATCGATTTTTTTAGTTTCTTTCCAGTGCGCTTCGGTGATGCCCATGGCCTCTAGGCTGGGACGTAAAAAATTGGCATTAACCCCGGAAACGGCTGCTGTATAAACAATGTCTTCTGCTCCACTGTCCATGATCATTTTTTGATAAGCCTCATCGGCCATACTTTCTTCTACATTGATAAAGCGGGTACCCATATAGGCCATATCGGCTCCCATCTGGAGCGCACTGGCAATGTCATTACCCGTACTGAGGCAACCCGATAAAACGATCTTTTTATCAAAAACCTTTTTAACCTCATTGATCAGGGGGATCGGATGGAGGGTTCCAGCATGACCTCCGGCTCCTGCGGCAACAACGATCATGCCGTCAACTCCGGCCTCGGCTGCCTTTTCGGCATGTCTTTTTTTGATGATATCGTGATAGACCAAACCTCCATACCCATGAACCACATTGACCAGATCGGCAATGGCACCCAAAGAGGTAATCACCAACGGTACTTTGTGTTTTGCGCAAATATCCAAGTCTGTCTTTACCCTGATATTGGTAGGGTGTACGATCAAATTGACCCCAAAAGGAGCCGCTTTTTTTCCAGTTTCTTCTTCAAAAGCTGCCAAGTCTTCCTTGATTTGGATGACCCATTGTTCAAAACCTTCAGAAGTTCTTTGGTTCAAGGCAGGAAAAGTACCTACAATTCCGTTTTTGCAACATTCGATCACCAGCTCCGGTCCCGAAATGAGAAACATAGGAGCGGCAATAAGCGGTAGGTTAAGAGATTTATAAAAATCTTGATTCATTTTGATTTCTTTTTTAATGACCATTCAAATTCAAATTCGGAAACGATATCTCCAGATGCATCAGTTCCCACAGATTTTAATTTTAGTGTAACCGCCTGACCTGTTTCGATAGCTTTGTTGACAGCATCGAATGCTTCAGCTCCCTGGGTGCAATGAAACTTAACCAATCCTTTAGCTTTCTTTTTGAAAACCGCTTGATTATTAAGTACCAGCATAGAGACAGCTTGTTTGGATTTCCTGATGTTAAACATTAAGAAAACAGCAGTCGATAGTTCTGCGGCCATACCTTGAACAGCCCAAAATATGGACCCGAAGGGGTTTTGATTAACCCATCGATATTTTAGAGAAACCTCT
>JAAZUX010000209.1 GCA_018623955.1 Flavobacteriaceae bacterium
ATACTCAACAGCACTGGCGTACCCCTACCCATCGAAAATGTGGATACGGATCAAATCATCCCCGCACGTTTCTTAAAAGCTACCGAAAGGGTGGATTTTGGGGACAATCTTTTTAGAGATTGGCGTTACAACAGCGATGATACACCCAAAAAAGATTTTGTTCTTAACAACCCTACCTACAGCGGTAAAATCCTTGTGGGAGGAAAAAACTTTGGTTCCGGTTCTTCCAGAGAACATGCAGCCTGGGCGATATACGATTATGGATTCCGCTGTGTGGTATCCAGTTTTTTTGCTGATATTTTTAGGAACAATTGTCTCAATATTGGCGTGCTGCCCGTTCAGGTCAGTCCCGAATTTTTGCAACAGATATTCTCTGCCATAGAGGCCGATCCCAACAGTACTTTTACGGTAAACCTACCTCAGCAAAAAATCACCATCAACAGCACCGCTGCCGTAGAAACTTTTGACATCAATCCCTACAAAAAGGATAATATGACCAATGGTTTCGATGACATTGACTACCTTTTGAATATCAAAAAGGACATTAAAGACTTTGCGCAGGACACGCCCCTTTAGGGATATTATTTTGGATTTAAGGCGATGAAACCCCCAAAGGGGGATTTAAAACAGACAAGATAAATTCCTAAGTAAAATAAAATGATTAAATACCGGTCAGTGAACCTAAATTTAAATCTGTGAAAAAAAGAACCATTGAGATCATGGATACCACCCTGCGGGACGGGGAACAAACCTCTGGTGTGTCTTTCTCGGTTGCAGAAAAACTGGCCTTGTCCAAACTCTTGCTGGAGGAACTCAATGTAGATCGCATAGAAATCGCTTCGGCGCGTGTATCGGAAGGTGAACTGAACTCCGTTAGGGAAGTTACCCAATGGGCCCAAAGCAATGGTCACGACCAAAGGATAGAGATATTGACCTTTGTCGATGGAGGTACTTCCATCGACTGGATGATCCAATCAGGCGCGAAGGTTCAAAACCTTCTTACCAAAGGTTCACTCAATCACCTGAAACACCAGCTTAAAAAAAACCCTGACCAACACTTTAAGGCCATCGAAGAACACGTCCTGGCCGCCCAAAAAGAGGGCATCAGCACCAATGTATATTTGGAAGACTGGAGCAATGGTATGCGCAACTCACCGGACTATGTCAAAGACTATTTGTCATTTATTTCCAACCTACCCGTCAAAAGGGTATTGCTGCCCGATACCCTGGGTGTAATGACTTATTACGAAACCTTTTCTTTTATTTCTGAAGTCGTAAAAAATCACCCGCAAATTCACTTTGATTTTCACGGACACAACGACTATGACCTCAGTGTGGCCAATGCCATGGAAGCCGTTAGAGCGGGTTGTCATGGGCTGCACCTTACCGTCAACGGTATGGGCGAACGCGCCGGAAACACCCCCATGGCCAGTACGGTGGCCACCCTCAAAGACTTTCTTCCTGAGGTGAAAATCAACATCAACGAATCATCGCTCTATAAAGTTAGTAAGCTGGTGGCCACCTTTACCGGTTTTAGAATTCCGGTCAACAAACCCGTGGTAGGACAAAATGTTTTTACCCAAACCGCCGGAATCCACGCCGATGGTGATAAAAAGAAAAACCTCTATTTTAACGACCTGCTTCCGGAACGCTTTGGAAGAACAAGAGAATACGCCTTGGGTAAAACTTCCGGAAAGGCCAACATTCAAAAAAACTTACAGAAACTGGGGATCACCCTCAATGATGACGAAATCAAAAAAGTGACCCAACGCATCATTGAATTGGGCGATAAAAAAGAAATTGTCACCACCGAAGACCTCCCTTACATCATCTCCGATGTGCTCAACAGCAATACAGAGCAAAAGGTAAGGGTAAATTCCTATGTGTTGACCCATGCCAAAGGACTGCAACCCAATACAGTCGTCTCCCTGGATATAGAGGGTGAAATATTGGAGGAAAGCGCTGCGGGTGACGGACAATTCGACGCCTTTATGAATGCGCTGAAAAAAATATACCAAAAGAAAAAAATGGCCCTGCCTGAATTGACAGACTATGCCGTTCGTATCCCCCCCGGGAGTAATTCGGATGCCTTGTGTGAAACCCTGATCACTTGGAAAAATGGGGATAAAGAATTCATTACCCGTGGCTTGGATTCCGATCAAACCGTATCGGCCATCAAAGCCACAGAAAAAATGTTAAACATCATCTCAACCTAATGCAATTAAAAATCGCCTTATTGGCCGGAGACGGCATCGGTCCCGAAGTCATTGACCAAGCCGTAAAAGTTTGCGACGCTATCGCACAAAAGTTCAATCACGACATCCAGTGGATGCCGGCCCTGACCGGTGCCGCTGCCATCGACGCTGTTGGAGAACCTTATCCCGACGAGACCCATGAAATTTGTGTCCGTTCCGATGCCGTATTATTTGGTGCCATTGGTCACCCGCGATTTGACAATGATCCCTCGGCCAAGGTCAGACCCGAACAGGGACTGCTCAAGATGCGGCAAAAACTCGGTTTGTTCGCCAATGTCCGCCCTACCTTTACCTTCCCTTCCCTGATCGATAAATCCCCCCTAAAAAGAGAACGCATCGAAGGCACTGACCTGGTGTTTTTAAGAGAGCTTACCGGTGGGATCTATTTTGGCGAAAGGGGACGTAAAGACGATGGCCATACCGCCTTTGACACCTGTACCTATACCCGGGAGGAAATCCAACGATTGGCCAAAAAAGGTTTTGAACTGGCCATGACCCGCAGCAAAAAATTGTGCTGTGTGGACAAAGCCAATGTCCTAGAAAGCTCCCGACTGTGGCGCGAAACCGTCCAAGCCATGGAAAAAGATTATCCCGAAGTGGAAGTGGCCTATGAGTTTGTCGATGCTGTGGCCATGCGGTTGGTACAATGGCCCAATAGCTATGACGTATTGATCACCGAAAATCTTTTTGGAGACATCCTTACCGACGAGGCCTCGGTCATCTCCGGTTCTATGGGCTTGATGCCCTCTGCCTCTGTGGGTGCCAATATCGGTTTGTATGAACCCATTCACGGC
>JAAZUX010000017.1 GCA_018623955.1 Flavobacteriaceae bacterium
AGGGACCTGATCAAAAATATATTGATAGTCTGCTTGGGTGCTCACCACTCTGGGTAAACCCAAAAGGGTAAAGGGAGGATCATCGGGATGAATACACATCCTGATGCCCAATTCTTCGGCCAATGGAATGATCTCATTTAAAAATTGTACCAAATGAGACCGCAATTGATTGGCATCAATTCCTTTATAGGTGTCCAACATGGCTTTGAACTCGTCCATGGAGTAACCCTCTTCAGAACCGGGTAAGCCTTTGAGCATGTTGTCAGATATTCGCTGAATCTCCGGGGATGAGAGGTTTGTAAATTGATTTTTGGCTTGTTCAATTTCATTCGGGGTATAGTCTTTTTCGGCCCCCTCCCGATTGAGAATATGGAGATCAAAAACCCTCAATTCGGAGGCATTGAATTCCAAGGCCAGCGAGCCGTCCTCAAGAGGCATATCCAGTCGGGTTCTGGTCCAATCCAGTATGGGCATAAAGTTGTAGCAAATGACATACACTCCGCAAGCAGCCAAATTTTTCATGCTCATCTTGTAGTTTTCGATGATCTGTTCAAAATCTGCGGTTCTGGTTTTTATTTTTTCGTGTACCGGAAGGGACTCTACAACATCCCAAGTAAGTCCGGCCTTTTCGATTTCATTTTTTCTTTTTTGAATTTCCTCTACCGACCAAATGTCGCCGTTGGGTATGTGATGGAGGGCGTTGACAATCCCCGTTGCACCGGCCTGTCTCACATCGGAGAGACTTACAGGGTCTTTGGGTCCATACCAGCGCCAAGTTTGTGTCATTTTCATATCAATAAATTAAACCCCACTGAAGGCACTAAAGCCTCCATCGATGGGAAGTACAACTCCAGTTATAAATTGGGCGGCATCACTGCACAGGAAATGAATTGCCCCATTGAGCTCCTCGGCTTCGCCAAATCGTTTCATGGGTGTATTCCTGATGATGGTATCTCCCCTTTCGGTGTATGAACCATCTTCATTCAACAGTAATCTTCGATTTTGATTTCCGACAAAAAATCCGGGAGCTATAGCATTTACACGAACACCCGGTCCAAACTTCAGGGCCATTTCTACGGCCATCCATCGGGTAAAATTTTCTATTCCCGCCTTGGAAGCAGAATAGCCCACTACTCGGGTAATTACTCTGTCTACACTCATGGAGGAGTAGTTGATAATAGAGCCACTTTTTTGATCGGCCATGATTTTACCAAAGACCAAAGAGGGTATTACAGAACCATTGAGGTTCAACTCTGTGACCTTTTTAAAGTCATCCATAGACAAATCAAAAATGGTTTGGTCAACGGCTATAGTAGCGCCAGGCATATTCCCTCCGGCTGCATTGAGCAGTATGTCAACTCTTCCCCACTGTTTTAAAATTT
Organism: Flavobacteriaceae bacterium; assembly: GCA_018623955.1. Next base: position 1,383 of record JAAZUX010000017.1, read on the forward strand.
CTTTACTGATGGAGGTTATGGATTCCTGAGACAGCACATCGGCAGAAAAACCTATGGCAGTTCCCCCCTCTTTTTCAATCGCATCAACGGTTCGTTGAGCAGACTCTTGGGTAAGATCCAAAATAGCAATCTTTACACCAGATTGAGACAGACTTTGGGCAATACAGCCTCCCAATGCTCCTCCCCCTCCGGTGATAACCGCTACTTTGTTGTTTAGATCAAAATTTGGTTTCATTTATGTTCTTATAGTATATAATTAATATCGTCCCAGTGGGTCATTTGCTCAGTATCCATGGCTTTAATCCCCATATCAACGGCATAGGCTGCTTTGGCTCCAGTAGTTACACCAGAGTGTGGTGCCATATTGTTGATAATGGAATCTCTAAAATCCATCAGGGCTTGTTTGGTTGGGTCAAGGTGTTTGATGTCTATGGGTGTGCCTTTGCCTTGCGTCCAATTGGTGGTAGCTCCCGATACCCCATCCACCTCGCCATACTCCGCTTTGTAGGCTCCCTCAGGATAGAACCAAGCGGCATCGTAAAAAATGGTTAGGGTTCCTTTGTCTCCCATGACCATAATTTTATAGTCGTCTTTTGCATTGGAGGTCAAGCAAGTATAGGTGGCTTTTACCCCTTCGGGATATTCATAAACTACTTTGGTATTGTCATAGGTTTCTCTTCCGTCTTTCCAGTAATTGATCCCCCCCATCCCTATTGCTTTTTGCGGAGTAGCTTTGAGAATCCAATTGGCAAAATCGATTTGGTGAGAACTCAATTCAGCCAAAAGTCCGAAGGAATACTCTCTGTACATTCTCCAATTGATTTGCCTTTCCAATGCGGGATCTGGAACGGATCTTCTCCAGTTGCCATTTCGGTTCCATTGAGCTTCTATGGAAATGATTTTTCCAACTTTACCTCCTGCAATCATTTCGACCAATTGGGTATAGAGCCTTGAGCTATGGTACTGATGTCCGGTTTGAAATATTTTATTGGAAGTTTTGCATTTGTTGACTATACGCGCAGTAGCATCGGCTCCTTTAGCCATTGTCTTTTCACAGTATACATGTTTGTCGGCATCCAATGCATCAACTGCGATTATGTCGTGACTGTTTAAAGGGGTACTGATGATTACTCCATCAATGTTTTTATTTTCCAATAATTTGCGATAATCCCGATAGGCTTTTGCATTTTTATTGTTTTTGATCAGATCAAATCCCTCTTCCAGTCTAAAGGGTATGGTATCACATGCACCAATAACATTAAAGCCGGGAAGCTCGTTTAATAATTTTATAATTCCTTGACCTCTCCCTCCAGTTCCTATTACGCCTATATTTACATTACTATTCAGATTGACATTGGCCATTAAGTTGGGGGCAAGTATAGAACCTAAAAAAATCCCACCAGAGTTTCGAATAAAGTCTTTTCGTTTCATTGGGAAAAATTAATTTTTGTTAATGATTAAGTTAATCTCCTCAAGGGATTTCCCCTTGGTTTCGGGCATGGTAAAAATAGAAAATACGAGTTGTAAGACCATCATTGTGGCAAAAAATAAAAAGATCGGCCAGGGATTAGCCTTATAGATCGCAATAACGGAGGGGCCAACTAAGGTAATCAATGCGGCAAATATCCAGTGAACTCCTGCTCCAAAGGATTGTCCTTTTGCTCTGATTCTGTTGGGAAAAATCTCAGAGATAAAAACCCAAATCACCGTTCCCTGACCCACGGCATGGGAGGCAATAAAAGCAAAAATAAACAGGGCAATCCATTGGGGACTTGTCTGAAAATAAAAAGCAATGGAAACACCCGACAAACTGAGGATGTAACCTAGTGAACCCAGGATCAAAAGCTGTCTTCTCCCCAATTTGTCAATCAAAATCAAACCTGCAAAGGTAAAGACGATGTTGGTCAGCCCGATCAAGACTGAATTGAAAAGGGAGGCTCTTGTTGCAAAACCGGCCATTTCGAGAATCTCCGGAGCATAATAAAGTATAAAATTGATCCCGGACAATTGATTAAAAAAAGAAATCAAAAAAGCAAGAATCACAATTTTACGATTGGCATTATTGATCAATTTTTCTTGATCTGCCGCATCATTATCAGCAGATTTGATTTGGTTGAAAACGCTTTCAGCTTCTTGATCGTCACCGTATATTTCTTTTAGTGTTTTGGCAGCAGCACTATCATTGTTTTGAAAAATGATTTGCCACCGGGGAGTATTTGGAATGGAGAGGGTCAGTAGCATATACAACAGGGCGGGAAGTGCCTCTATCCCCAACATCCATCTCCAATCGTGACTTCCTTGGAAACCGGTAAACAAGTAGTTGGAAAAAAAAGCGATGAGTATTCCGAAAACCAGACTGAATTGATACAAAACCCCAAGGCTCCCTCGATTTTTGGAAGTGGAAATCTCTGTGATATATATCGGAGCAGCAATGGAAGAAACACCAACTGCGATTCCACCAATGAATCTGAAAAAGGAAAAAGTATAGGGGTCCATGGCCAACGCCGATCCCAAAGCAGAAATGATAAAGAAAAAACCTATCCAGGTGAGGGTTTTTTTACGACCCAACTTATTGGTAGGATAAGCCCCGAACAAGGCGCCCAACACAGTTCCCCAAAGGGCCATGGACATGATAAAAAAACCATGAAAAAAAGGACTGGTTGACCACAGTTCCTTTATGGGAAGATTGGCTCCAGAAATAACAACCGTATCAAATCCGAACAAAAAGCCCGATAAAGCTGCTACAAGTATCCACCTGAATGATTTAGGCATACAATTAATTTCGTGTGCGTACACTATCTTCACAAATATAGAGAATCCGTTTTAAAATTAAACCTGAAAAAGTTGATATTATTTTAAATAATTTAAGAAAAAAATGATTAAAAATTTGGACATAAGATAGTATATTTAGGCCAAACTAATATTCATTGATAACCATAAAGGATATTGCAAAGGAAGCCAATGTATCAGCGGGGACTGTAGACAGGGTTTTGCATAACCGTGGTGGCGTATCTCCCAAAACCGAGACCAAGATCAGAAAGATTTTAAAACAGAAAAAATTTAAAATCAATTTGATTGCAAGTTCATTGGCGATGAAAAAACACCACAATCTGGCTACTTTGATCCCCAAGTATGACGAACAGAATCTTTTTTGGAAGTCTCCCTACTCAGGAATTCAAAAAGCAAGCCAGGAAGTCAGTGCCTACGGGATTGAAAATCATGTATTTCTTTTTGACCAATTTGACCCTAAAAGTTACTTAAAAGCTTTTCGAAAACTTATCAAAACAGAACCGGATGCTGTGGTGATGGTACCCATGTTTGTTAAAGAGTCCAGTGAAATCATCGAAGTTCTTAATGACAAAAAAATCCCCTATCTCTTTTTAAACGCGGATTTAAAGGGTTATAAAAACCTTTGTTATATCGGTCAAAAATCATTCGAGGCAGGTATTTTATCGGGAAAACTTTCTCATTTATGTTCCAAAAACAAAGATGAGTTTTTGATTGTTCTGACCCGAAAAAACATACATGATTACGAGGCCAACAATGAACGTGTAAAAGGATTCAATAGCTATTTCCGGCATAACGTTCCCGATGCTCAGATACATCAGCTAAAATTTGATCAATCAGATGGATTTGAAAAAGTCAAGAAAAAAATCAATGATTATTTAACCAACAACCCTCTCGTGAAAGTGATTATGGTTCCTTCCAGTAGAGTTTCCAACATCTGTAAAGCCATTGAAAAGGATAAATTATCAGAACTAAAAGTCATTGGCTTTGATACCACACCCCAAAACGTAGAGGCTCTAAAGAAAGGTATTGTTGCATTTTTGATTTCTCAGAAATCATTCAATCAAGGCTATAAATCAATTACAACCATAGCCAGCTACTTGGTTCATAAGGAGATGCCTACCAATGAAATTCCCACGCCTTTGGAGATCATTACCAAAGAAAATTATAAATACAGTCACTCAGAGGAGCGTAAATATTACAACGAAAATTAAAAGCTGACCTCATTCACCGGATTACCTTCTACATCGTGGTGGGTAAACTCAATACTTGGTAGGTTTCCACTACTTACAGAAACCGACAAAAAACCACCTTTAACTCTTAGAAATTGATGCTCTGGTCGAAGATCCTCTTGTTTCCATCCGCCAGCATGGACATCGGCTCCCGCTCCACATCCAAACTCCCAAAGCTTGGTGTTCTTGATATGGGTGACATACTGCCAGTGGCGATCTCCATTGACGATAAATAGATTGTTTTGTTTTTTTATAAAATTGAGAATCTCTTCTTGTTCATAAGAATAACCACTATTGCTCAGGTTATCATTTTTATTTTTTCGATCTGGACCCAAAATAGGAGAAGAAGTAATCAATATTTTAAATGTTGCCTCTGAAGCGTTAACGGTATCATAAAACCATTGCTTTTGTGTTGCACCCCAAATGGTTTTATCCGGCCCATCCTCCAAATAGTTTTGATTCCTGTAATTTCTCCCCTCAACGATCCAAATCTGAAGATCTTTTCCCCAGCGGATGGTTTTGTACCTTTTGGAGTAGGTGGGAAATTGCTCCTCATCGAATATCTCCAAGCCCCGCTCAAAAGTAACCGTTCCATAATCCTTTCCGGGGTAACTGTCATCATAGCCCACATCGTGATCATCCTTCATAAAATAGGAGGTGTGATTGTTGTAGAATGAACGCTGAAAAGGGAGGGCAAACAAACGATTCCACTTAAAACGCATCAACTCCTCTGTCATGGCATAAGGAAAGGGCTTATCCATGTACTCTATATCTCCGGTATGCACATAAAAATCGGGTTGTAATTTCGACATACTGGGGTATATTTTGTGTCCGTTTTCCATGTCGTCACGACGGTTGTAGTCATGACATGACACGACACAAAATTTGATGTCTTTAGCAGTATTTTCATCTGCCGGTAAAAGAAATTGTCCGAAAATACTATCGGTAATCTTTTGCCCTTTCTGGGGTCGGGCATAGATTTTTACACGATACTTTTTTCCGGCTTGCAGATCATCCAGTTTCCATTGATGAGTAAAATCTTTGTTGGAATCTACCGCCACCCAATCGGTAACAACAGCCTCCACCGGATGATCTTTAAGGTAGTAGTGGAGCTGCACCTCCCCGGACGCACCCGGGCAATAGCCATCCATGTCTTTAAGGGTTAATCCTTCCGGGATCTGAGTGTTATAGATTCCTTCAACGTCTTGGTTTTGAGCCAAAGATTTCATTTTTTCCCTAGAAATCTCAGCAAAAGGATGTCCCTTAAAATGGGCAGATTTGTTTTGGGTCAATCGGGTCCACAGTACAATGGAATTTTGATCGGCCCAACCGTTTTTAATCCCATTGGCAAAATAGGGCCCCTGAATGGGGTCGGGGGATTGACAGGACAATAAAAACAATCCTACTCCTGCTGTTAGAAGTTTTTTAATCATTTTACACCTGTTTTATGGGTGAGATATTGATTTACTTTCCACCGTATAGTTTGTAAACTTCTGAGCCTGCGCTCAAAAATGCTCCGACACCATAAACTTCAGTCTTATCGGGAAATGCTTCACCCGGTGCCGCACCAATGGGTTGAACATAAGTCAACATCCCATCACTGTTCACATGACTTACCATGGCATTCCAAGCTTTTTGTACCGCAGGTCCATAAGTTGCCTTATCCAATATCCCTTTGTTGATCCCCCAGGCAAGTCCATAAGTGAAAAATGACGAACCACTGGTTTCAGGGGTAGGGTAAAATTTCTGTCCCAAAAGACTCATGGCCCAATGCCCCTGTGGCGTTTGAATTTCCAATAATTTCCTGGCCATTTTTTTGTACAGCTTGAGGAAATAAGGATAATCTTTGTCGCTGGGACCCAACTCTTGCATGACATTTGCTAAACCGGCAAATACCCAGCCATTTCCTCTTCCCCAGAAGATTTTTGTTCCGTTGTCAAGTTGATCAAAATAAGATCCATCCCTGTAGTATAGATTTTCTTTTTTATCAAATAAATGGTTTGTGGTTGCTTTCCACTCCTGGACCATAAAGTCAATGTATTTTCTGTCTCTGGTGAGATTGGAAACCATCACCCAAACAGCTGGTGACATGAACAAAGCATCACACCAATTCCATCGATCTTGGTGAAAAGGTGATTTCCAGTCCAGTTTGGATTTTGAGGGGTGATAAAGGATAAAATCAAATTGTTTGATGGTGGGTTTTATCATCTCTTCATCCTTGTATTTTCTGTAAAGTTGAAAATAGGTTTGACCTACCGTATGGTCATCTGCATGGTAAATTCTGTTGTAATTCCCATTTCTCATGTGAAGTTTCCAATCGTGAGCTTCACCAATTCCTTTGAGCCACTCATAATATTTATCACTGTCTGCCATAGCTGCCCATTTTGACATCCCCACATAAAGCGCACCATTGGTCCAATCCAAAAGATGATGTTTGCCTCTGGACAATCTCTTGTTTTGGGCTCTGTATTTTAAATCATCGTGGTTTTCAATTTGCCAGTCCGCCACTTTTTCCATGATCTGTTTTACCCCCGACGGTTCAATTTTTTGTCCCATCAGTGGGAGTGCAATCAAAAATGTAAATAGTGTTAATAGATGTTTTTTAGATTTCATGTTTTTAGCGTTTAGTTTTTAATTGTTTGTTTTTATTTTATATAGATATAAGCTACTGGGTGAAGGCCATGGCTTTTCTCTTGGTTTATCGCGATGGGTCCCCAATGTTTCCCATTTGAGCGCATATCTGACCCCGAGCTCACTGTTTTTTCCTTTATCATTAGCACCAATAACTTGTAGACCCGGAAAATCTCCCTCTACCTTGACGGAACTGTCATTAAATCTCCTTGAAAAAAGTTTTTCAGATTTAAGTACTTTTCCAATAGGGTTTAAATCCTCATCGAGCAAAATGGCACCGTCTCCATATTTGATGTGCCAATATCCAACCTCATATCGGTCGTCCGATCTGCGGTTAAAACTCTTAATAGTGAATTCATTTTTAATACTGCCATTACCGGAAAATTCCCACCTGTAATCCCAGTCTGTGATCACATGATACTCCCATTTTTGATCACTTTTTTTGGCAATGTATAATTGTAGGTTTCCAGCATCATCGTATTTATGATAAACAAAAAGGGGGGTTTTGTCCCGGTCAAAACAAAGCTTTGCTGCAAGGTTAATGATCCCTCCTTTTGGTGGAATAGGGTCCACGATCAGTGATTTTTGATCAATTGTTGCAGGAAGAGTAATGGATTGATCAAAAGCATTGTACCAATTTTTCAAATCAGGGCTCTTCATATAGGACAGATCGTGATTGGTTGAACAATCTGGTGTGTCTCTCCATACCCAATATACGTGATACCATCCGTCTTCTCTTAATTCAGGTTGGGACTGATAGGCATTCATCAGACCTTGACCATCGGTTAGGGGAACATCCAGCATCCTCGACCAAGTTTGGGATTCAGTGTCATAGATGTTATAAATTTCATTACCATTTCCACTGCCTCCATCTCTGTAATGAAAAATCAATTGCTCGTCTTTTGTCATCATAAACTTCGGATAGGTAGCTCTTAATTCATTCGGGCCCACCATAGGAAAGTATTGTTTTAATGTGGTGATATCATTTGGCTTTTGACTCCTAAAATAAGTAAGTGAATCAACATGCATATTCCCTGATAGGTGAATATAGCCTTTGCTATCCACTGCCATAATTATTGAATTGTGAGAATCCCATCCGACCTCAGTAGCAGAAAAACGTTTTGACTTTTCTTTGGCATTTTTATCTCTTGGTGGCGC
>JAAZUX010000018.1 GCA_018623955.1 Flavobacteriaceae bacterium
AATTGGCTTTGGGATAGTTTGTGAGAAATCCTTTGGGTACGTTACCGGTAGGAACCCTACTGGGTTTGAGTTCATTTTCTACCCGAACGATGATGGTGTTTTTCCTCCCGGGTTTGATGACTTGGGATACCTCAAAAGCAAAAGGTAAGTGGCCTCCTTTATGGATGCCCAATCGCTGTCCGTTGACCCATACCGTGGCGTGATAGTTTACGGAACCCAACCGAAGCCAAACTTCCTCTGAGATCCAGCCTTGAGGAACAAAGGTTTTGGTTTCGTACCAAACTACATCCAAATAGTCACGGCTGTCTGTAAACTGTTCGTTCCAACTGCCCGGCACAGCAATCGGCCGGGTATGGGTCAACCCTTCGAACCATCTTTCTTGGATTCCTAAATTTTTCGGATCTTTTTTGAAATCCCAAATGCCGGAAAGGTCGCTCAAACTGCGAAACTGGTTCTGTTGTGGAAAAAGGGCAATGTCTTTGGGATCAGTCTGTGCCATTGCGTTATTACAAAAAGATAATAACCCTAGGATGAGTAATAAAATTGGTTTTTTCATGATAAATTTTCGTGTTAAGTCATTACAAGTTAATTATCCTTTTGAAATCAAGAAAATTGATGAACAATAATCATTCTTTTGCTCAAAGCATGAAAAAATTTTCTGGTTTTTTGATTAGTTTTGTTGTGTCAATATGAAACAGTTATTACTAACTATATTTATAGTATTAATTTTCTTTAAGTCCGCTGCTCAATCGGACAAAATCAAAGTTTTTCTCAGCTGTCGTTGTGATGACGATTTTATCAAACAGAATACACTTGTATTTGACTATGTAAGAGACAGAACCCTCTCTGATATTGAAGTTTTTGTTTTTGAAATTACCAATGCCGGTGGGGGAAGAAATTATTCTTTTGAATACAAGGGTAAAAATGATTTCCAAAACATGGATAATGATATCAGTATTGATATTCCGAGCAATCTCACTTTTGTCGAGTCCCGAGAACAGTTGTTGAAAACATTTAAACTGGGTATGGTTTACTTTTTACAGAACACCACTTTTCAAAACCAACTGGAAGTGACCTTCCACAATGAAAAAGACCAACCCGGTGAATTGTCATTGGATCAATGGAAAAATTGGGTTTTTGAAGTTTCGGGTTCCTTTAATTTCGAAAACGAAAGAAGTATAAAGGAGGAGGAATACAACTTGGGCTTGGAAGTGGATCGGGTTACGGAAATGTGGCGGATTCGGTCGGATTTTGGAATGCGTCGATCGGTAAAGTTTTTTACCGGAGACGAGGAGAGCTATAACAGTGAGCGAAAAAGAACCTTTTTCTCGGGGAGTGTTGTCAAAAGTCTTTCCAATCATTTTTCAACGGGTGTTTTCGGATACTACCTCAATGATACCTTCAGAAACTATAGATCCTTTGTTAATTTTTCTCCTGCTTTGGAATATAATTTTATTCCCTACTCTGAGGTGTTAACCCGAGAGATCACTTTGGCTTATAAAGTGGGATATAATTTTTATGAATATTTTGAAAAAACCATTTATGGGTTTCTAAATCAAAAAATGTTTAATCAATCACTGACCCTCAATTTGAGGTACAGAGAGAAATGGGGGAGTATCTATTCTTATCTGGTGGCTTCTCAGTTTTTGGATCAGCCGGATCAAAATAGATTGACGCTCAACAACAACATTAACCTGAGAATCGTTAGGGGGCTTTCCCTCAGGATTTCAGGAAACTTTCAATTGATCCGGGATCAGATCAACCTTCCTCAAGGTGAAGCTTCTATTGAAGACTTGTTGCTCAGACAAAGACAAATATCCACTGATTTCCAAAACAGAATCTCACTGGGATTGAGCTATACTTTTGGATCCATCTTTAATAATATTGTCAACACCCGATTGTAATCAAAAGGGCAAATCCAAACCCCAATTTGTGAAATATTCAACTTCCTGGGTTTAAAAATTAATTGTTGAAATTGCTCCCTAACGTGACAATTCTGCAGGGGTAAACTTATACTCAGACATTAATTCCTGGCCCCAGTGCTTTTTTACTCGAATTGATTTTATAATTTTGGAGGGTGGAAATGGGTCTTTTAATTTTACTCGGAACTTTTGTGGTGGTTGGAATGATCCATTTTATTTCCATGAAAATGATGAAAATTCCCGAAACCAAAAAAAACAGTGTACCGAAAATTTTTTTGGTATTTCTATGGGATTGTTTTAATGTTTGATGGCGCTTTCAACCTAATAGAAAAAGGAGCATTTTATTGGAGTTTTACGATTTTGTTTCTGGTCGGTTTAATTATTATCATTCTAAATCTTTTGGGGAAGATTGAAACCAAAGGGAACTAAACGGTTTTTTTTAACCCCCTGTTTTTCCGCTGAGAAATTTAAAGAACTTTTGATGGATTCCGATTCCATCAATATTAAATAAATCCCCTTTAGGTTCATATCCCAATTTTGAGTAAAATTCTGATGCATTGATTCTGGCATTCAACCAAAGAAGTTCAATTCTGTTATTCTTCAACTCCTGTTCAGCATATCTCATCAATTCAGATCCATTTCCCAGCCTTTGATATGAATCTAATGTTGCAATACCCCTTATTCTCATCGCATTTAATTCAGGAAAACAAGAGGATTGGATAGGAAGTGCTGAAAATACAGATATGACTTTCCTGTCCAATTCTACACAGAGATGGATGGATAATGGATGATTATCGTACTCAAAATAGCAATCCTCAATCGGTCTTCCGGGACGAAGAACAGGATGTCTAACCGCGTAGGTTTCATTTGCTGAAATTCTCTTTATTTTCATCTTCGGTTATGGGTAATATATGATGTGAGAGGGATAAGTAAATATTCCTCACCTTAATTTACAATAATTGTTCCATACATACCATTATGAAGCGAACATCGATAGTAATAGGTTCCTGCAGCAGTTGGTGTCCAAGAAACCGTTCCATTTGTAGCTCCATTACCTGAGGCCCCTGAGATTAAATTATCGGTACCGGTTTCCTGAACTGTTTTCAGATAAAAAGGATGTCCACTCGCATTTACAGCGAAGTTTACAGTATCTCCAACCTTGACAGTCACTGATGGGTCCGCACCTGAAACGGATCCGTTTCTGTCAGATCCACTTAGGGTGTAGTCACTGGAACTGGATGCGGTGACGTTAATGGTATAGGTTTCAGCCGAAGAAGTATCAGAGGAGGTTGTTGAGGTGGTAGTTCCGGTATTGGTTGATGTTACTGATTCTACTGTCAAAGTGAAGTTATGTGAAATTGACTGTTATCCATATGTCGCGGTCATCTCAACATTATGAGTCCCAATAGATGAAGAGTCAGGGGTGCCAAAAACAACAATAATTTGTGTTGCCGGGTCCCAATCACCAAAGACTCCGGGAGGTAGTCCATTGACATCCACCTTAACAGCACTGAAAAAATCCAGATTTGTTGGACAATTTTCACTATTAGACCCAGAATTGTCAGTGTATCGAATCCCTGTTGAAAAATAACGCCTGTCTCTTGAAATTGTTTCATCCACAGTCATGCCGCCATCGCTTGCAGTGAAGGTAAACTCTAATTGGCAATTCCTTGCGGTGGTGCCAGAGGTGGTGGTTGAAGTACTAGTTCCCCCTCACCTTGATTGGGATTGGTTTGAGTTGTAATTTGTTCAACGATTATTTGTCCACTTACAATAATAGTTGGACTGGCTACACTGAGCATAATATCATAGTCAAACGATCCAACCGAGTTGGACAAGGGAGTGCCCGAAATCGTAATTTGGTTGTTGTCAAGACTTACCGTAACACCCTCCGGAAGATTAGAGGAACTGACACTAAGTGTTTCGGTACAGGCAGATCCAAGGGTGACATCTATGGTTATTCTCTCAATGGCATCACCAAGACTTATCGTTTGATTGGCATTGTTGGATGTGAGTTCAGTTTCAATAACACATTGGCTTAAAGCTAAAGTGGAAGATTCTATTTCGGTTGTTTGTGATTTGGTATTGGCGGGAGCAGTGGGGTCGGTTGCCTCATCATAGGTTGGGTCCCTGTCAGCCTCTAATTGGTCATCACACACACCTATTAACTCAATATTAAAGCTCAAATAGTTGTTACTTAATTCAATCTCTGAAAGTGTTCCAATATTTGTTGTTCCTCGCTGTGCAATCCATCGCTGGTTTAAGCTTATCGAAGTTTCGGAATCGATTGTATACTGGCCTGTTATGGTTGAGGTTTCAGTGATCAGAGCAAATGAATTGTCGGATCTCAATATGATCTCATCGATTTTGCAATCTACTGCTCTGCCAGACGATGAACTCTCTTTGTCACCTGGACGTTTCTTTCTGATCCTCCATTTCCCTACAGTGTTATTCTTATCGGTATCGTCCGGATTTAGAAGAGGTAGTTTTTCTTCAAAAGTAGCCGTAATGGTTTTGGATTGATCCATTTCGACCTCAAAAGGGTTTTCGAAAGTGTTTTCACCAAGATTATTTATCATCTGTTGCCAATCATAAAACAAAAAGTCACTTTGGGGTGTAGCTGTTAATCTTATTGTTTTCCCCGATTCGTACTCTGTTGTTCCTCTTGCTGAGTTGACTACTTGTTGGTCCACTGCTCCACTTCCAACCATGTCAATGGTCAAGGTATATTTCGACCTTATAAAATTGGCTTTGATTGTTAAATTAGAAGTCAGTTTTACCAATATTGAAGTTCCTGAAAGGGAAGTTCCAGTCCATCCAGAAAACTCATATCCTTTATCAGGGGTTGCCGTGACCAAAACGGAAGCGTTCTGATCATACTGGCCTCCAGTTGAACTGACACTTCCTCCTTCGGAAGCTTCAACAGATAAGTTATACTTTAGTGGAGTTGCAGGTGGATTATCATCACTTTTACTGCAAGCGAAAACGCTTAGGCAAATTCCAAAAAGCAATACCAGCTTTTTCATTAAAAATGAATTAAAATTACAAGATATAAATTATTAATATAATAAGTAAATACTTTCCATGCCTATGCCATCAGAGGCCTTAATCTCGAGCAAACCCTGCTCATTAAAGATAGAATCGCTGAAGCCAATACTCCCCCTTACAAATATTCGGATTATTCCATTAACAGTAAAAATTAACATGAGCTTTTGGATGCTGTATGGTTTTGGCCATCAAAGCTTAACAAATAAATTTCTACATTTGATTTTATAAAATAACCCTATGCTTTTCAAACTAATTTTGAGTTTTGTTTTTTTGACTCATCAGCTGGATCCTTATACAGGCCAATGGATCAGCATTGATGACGAAACCGGTAAAGAAAAATCTGAAATCAGTCTCTATGTAGAAGGAGGAAAATTATACGGTCGAATTGATGCACTTCTATTACCAGAAGATCAAGGTAAAATGTGTGAGGCGTGCAAAGGAAGCGAAAAGGGGAAACCCATCGTTGGTTTGGTGATTGTCCAGGGTCTGATCAAAGAGGGAGAAAACTGGGTGGATGGAACCATTCTGGATCCTGCAAATGGCAAACGCTACAGTTGTAACATTTCTCTAAAGGATGACGGAAACCTTGATGTGCGCGGATACCTTGGCTTTTCATTATTGGGTCGTTCCCAAGTTTGGAGACCCAAAAACTAACCATTAATTCACAGTAATGGGTGCCTGTATTCCTTTATGCAGTATCTCTGATGCGGTTTTTCTGTAAGATCTACGATTTGGGCGCTCAGCTGTTAAAGTTCGCTCTAAAGATCGAAGAGCTTCAGAAGCAGCAAAGCCCGCTGTGGGGGATGAAAATGATAAAAAACCATTAGTTTTATAGAAACTTTTAAATTGATTTACCTCCACAAAATATTGCCTCTTTTAGTAATGCCAATAATGGCATTTATTTCATTAATTTTCTTGAGTATTTATTTTAATAAAAAGAAAGTTGTCTATTTTACCTTAGTCATATTTTATATTATTTCTACACCTTTTTTTACGGAACATTTTTTTAAGACCGTTGAGGGGCAATACAACCCAACACCATTAGAAGTTATAAATAGAGCAGATGCAATTGTAGTGTTGGGTGGTATTTTAGAAATCAATGAGTTTGGAAATCACCATAATGTTGAGTGGGGTGATGCCGATAGATTTTTTGGAGGGATTGAACTATATGAAGCTAAAAAATCAAATGTATTGGTTTTCACAGGAGCTCAAAATCCATACAATAGAACTAAATTATCTGAAGGTGAAATTTTAAAAAAGTATGCCATTAAATACGGTGTAACTGCTGAAGATCTTTTTGTGACTGGGGAGGTGTTAAACACTTTTGATGAATCAGCGGCTGTTTTAGACTTACTCGGAGAAAAGAAAAATATCATACTTGTCACTTCGGCTTTTCATATGAAAAGAGCAAAAGGCTTATTTGAAAAAAAGGGATTTAATGTGACGGCTTTTAAAGTTGATTATAAAACTTCTCCAATAATTAAACTAAACTTTATTGATTTTCTGCCGAATGCATATTCGCTTTCAATAACTGAAATTGGGTTTAGAGAACTCTTAGGACGACTGTATTATGGTTTATTTTGACTTTTATTCTCAGGCTAATTGAGGCCTCCCCTCAATTGAATTACGCTTCAACTCAACTCCTCAAATAACTCTAAATCTATACGTTATAAAATTGTGTGGGCACACAAAAATGGAGATGCTTTTTCCGCAAAAAAATTCCTGCTCAACCTTGCATAAATTATAGTCATTTTATACGTTCTTTTTTGTGTAAAATTGAGTAATTTTGCGCTCATGTTTTCAAAAGGAATAAACAACCTTATCGCAACCCTATTGACAATGGCTACATTGCTTCAGTCCAGTAGTGCTATTGAGAATTTATTCAGTATGAAATCTTTTCAAAACAGCAATATCAATCTCGATGTAGAAGGAGATTTTGAAGAACAGGATGTCGAAAAACAAAAAGATAAAATCAATTATGATGCCCAGTCCACAAAACCATATGATTTTGCGGCAGAAAAACTAGAGCATCAAATCCTATCTACTTACATTAATTTTATAGAAATTCCTTTCCCTCCCCCAGACTTTTCGTAACAACCTCGCCCCCAAACTTTTTAAAAAAAATTAAAAAAGCTTAAGGTTAATTTATTTGCTCATCGTTCATACGATGAAAAACATTTGTTATGAAAAATATTGAATTTTATAAAAACTTAAAAAACGACTTCCCTGCTAGTGTTGTTGTATTTTTTGTTGCCATTCCCCTTTGTTTGGGAATTGCGTTGGCAAGCGGTGCTCCCTTGTTTTCGGGGCTGATTGCAGGAATTATTGGTGGAATCGTGGTAGGGCTTATCAGCGGATCACAGGTAGGGGTCAGTGGTCCTGCTGCCGGATTGGCCGCGATCGTATTGACTGCCATTACTTCTTTGGGAAGTTTTGAGACCTTCCTTTTGGCCGTTGTACTGGGCGGAGTTATCCAACTTTTATTGGGGCTTTTTAAGGCCGGAATCATCGGATATTATTTCCCGAGCTCTGTTATTCGTGGAATGCTAACCGGAATTGGTTTGATCATTATCATCAAACAACTGCCCTATTTTTTTGGCTACAACAAAACAATAGTCGGGGAATCGAACGAGCTTGGAGTATCCCTTCTCAGTCAGATAAGTCTTGGTGCCACAATAGTCGCAATGAGCAGCATGGCCATATTACTGATTTGGGAAAAAGTGCTGTCAAAAAAAGCCAAAATTTTTACCTTGATTCAGGGTCCATTGGTCGCTGTAGTTTTTGGCATCATTTATACCTATTTTACCAGCGGTAAAAAAACATTGGGGATCGCCCAAGAAAACCTTGTAAACGTCCCTAAAAGCACTGATTTGTCGGGCTTACTCTCCAATTTTACTTTTCCCAATTTTTCTGCCATTTCCCAACAAGAGGTTTGGATGGTTGCCTTTACCATTGCTTTGGTTGCCAGTCTTGAAACACTCTTGTGTGCTGAAGCGACTGATAAATTGGACCGACAAAAAAGAGTTACTCCAAAAAACAGAGAACTCGTGGCTCAAGGCATCGGTAATATGCTTTCGGGATTGATCGGCGGCTTGCCCATCACTCAGGTTATTGTCAGAAGTTCTGCCAATATTCAATCGGGAGGAAAAACCAAACTGTCCGCTATTTTACACGGGTTTCTTTTGTTGATTTCCGTCATGTCTATCCCAGGGTTACTCAATATGATTCCTCTTTCGGTTTTGGCTGCTATTTTGTTGGTAGTAGGTTATAAATTGACAAAACCGGAATTGTTTAAAACAATGTATCAGCTGGGATGGAAACAATTTTTGCCTTTTATTACAACTATTGTCGGAATTGTAACAATGGATTTACTGATGGGTATTTTTATCGGATTGGTGGTTGGCGTAGGCTTTATTTTGATCGATAGTTACAAAAATTCTCACGCCCTGATTGTTGATCACAGCGACAAAGGTCAAAACAGATATCGTATCAGTTTTGCAGAAGAAGTCACTTTTATCAATAAAGAACCTGTTTTAAGGGAATTGGAGCGACTTCCTGAGTCGGCTCAATTGGAATTGGATGTTCAAAAAACGAAGTTTTTGGATTTCGATATTTTAGAGATCATCAATGATTTTATGCAAATCCATTCTCAGAAAAAAATCCACATTAAGGTGATTACGGAAAGAGGGGTTTTTGAAAATCCTAAAGATTTGTTTAGAACCATTTTTCCTCATCAAAGAACGGGTTGATATGATTAGATATTAATATGCCTTGTCATAAAATGAAAACCTTCTTTGTCGATGACTTAGAGGGTTTTTTTTATTTCCTTCGGATTTGGAAGTCCCAGATATGACATTTAATTTTTGAATGTCAGCAATTTATAAATCCGATGAATTCATTTTAGATTGTGTTAAGTTAATCGTTTTATGTTCTTATGTTTGTCCAATGAGAAAGGGCATCTTTTTGACATTACTAGTCATTTTGAGTTGCAACAAAGATGAAATGGATGAACAATTCTTTTCAGGAAAGCTTGTAAAACAGGGAATATGTATGAATTATGTCATTCAAGTGAATGATATTGATTTCCCACAAGATTTGATTGAAAAAAAATGGACTGATGAGTTTTCAGAAATTGAATATGAAAATGTTTTTGCTTTGGAAAGTGTTTGTGATTTTCCTGAAAGTAT
>JAAZUX010000210.1 GCA_018623955.1 Flavobacteriaceae bacterium
ATAAATATAAAAGCAGGGAAAACATAATCCGTAGGTGTCAAACCATTCCAATTGGCATGTAGAAGAGGAGCATAGACATGACTCCAGGAACCCGGATCGTTAACAATGATCATCAAAATGATGGTCAGTCCTCTCAATATATCAAGAGACAACAGTCTGGTATTTGATTTTTCCATATTAATTCCATTGAATACTTGAAATAAATGTAATAAAAATGAAATTAAGTGGTGATCAGCAGCTTTCTTTAATCAAAAAAAATCAAGACAAAATGATCTCCTTGCTCGTAACCAACCTTGCCTTTTTCTAAAATGTCAAAACTTATTGATGGGTCTTATTCAATTTTAGCAAAAACCTCAACCTTCATGGGTATAAGAAATTTATTCAATAGCTTTGCAGCCTACTAAGAAAATTATCCAATACATTGCTACTGCAAACTACTGTTCCTTATCTGAGTCTTTCTTTTTTGATCGCCTTTGGTGCCGCTTTGCTGCTGGGTATCGCCAAGTCAGGTATCAAAGGATTGGCGGTGCTGATCGTTACGGGATTGGCACTGGTTTACGGAGCTAAAGAATCAACGGGAATATTGATGCCCTTACTGATCTGCGGAGACATATTGGCGGTGATTTATTACAAGCGACATGTAAAGTGGATCTATCTGATCAAACTTTTACCCTGGATGGTAGCAGGGGTCTTGATTGGGGTGGTTTTGGGTAAGGATCTGCCGGAAGATCTTTTTAAATTGGGCATGGCCGTCATCATTCTCATCAGTGTGGTCATGATGTATTATTGGGAGCGAAAGAAAGACAGAAAAGTACCTACCCACTGGAGTTTTGCCGCATTGATGGGGATGATGGCTGGGTTCACCACCATGGTGGGAAACTTGGCAGGTGCCTTTTCCAACATCTATTTTTTGGCCATCAAATTGCCTAAAAATGAATTTATTGGAACTGCGGCTTGGTTGTTTTTTATTATCAATCTCTTTAAAGTCCCCTTTCACATCTGGTCTTGGGGTACCATGAACTGGACCTCATTTCAAATCAGCTTGAGTTTGATCCCTGCTGTGATTGTAGGTTTTGGTTTGGGAGTGTTATTGGTCAAAAAAATCAAAAACGAAAGTTACCGCCAGTTGATCCTACTGTTGACCGGACTGGGTGGTTTGGCCATTTTCTTTCAATAATTATTTGGCGACGTTTACGGCTCTTGTTTCTCGGATCACGGTGACTTTTACCTGTCCCGGATAGGTCATATCGGTTTGGATTTTTTGCGAGATCTGGAAGGAGAGTTCAGCAGCTTGATCGTCAGAAACCTTTTCACTTTCTACGATCACCCGCAGTTCTCTTCCTGCCTGAATGGCATAGGCTTTGTTCACACCATTAAAGTCATAGGCGATGTCTTCCAGGTCTTTTAAACGCTGAACATAACTGTCGAGTACCTGTCTTCTTGCCCCCGGACGGGCTCCGGAAATAGCATCACATACCTGAACTATTGGAGACAACAGCGAAGTCATTTCGATTTCGTCGTGGTGGGCACCAATGGCATTGCAAACTTCTTTTTTCTCTCCGTATTTTTCTGCCCACTCCATACCCAAAATCGCATGAGGAGTTTCTGTTTCCTCCTCGGGTACTTTACCGATATCGTGCAGGAGCCCAGCACGCTTGGCCAACTTGGGATTCAAGCCCAACTCTGAGGCCATTACGCCACACAGCTTGGCCACTTCTCTGGAATGTTGTAACAAATTTTGACCGTAGGAAGAACGGTATTTCATTCGTCCAATGATTTTGATCAATTCGGGATTAAGACCGTGTACACCCAAATCAATAACAGTTCTTTTTCCAACTTCTACAATTTCGTTTTGGATTTGCTTGGTGGTTTTGTTTACTACCTCCTCGATTCTGGCAGGATGGATTCTACCATCGGTCACCAATCGATGCATGGACAAACGGGCAATTTCGCGTCGAACAGGATCAAAACAGGAGAGAATGATGGCCTCGGGAGTGTCATCAACGATGATTTCTACTCCAGTAGCAGCCTCGATGGCTCGGATGTTTCTTCCCTCCCGGCCTATGATTCTTCCTTTGACATCATCCGAATCCAAATTGAAAACGGAAACACAATTTTCAATCGACTCCTCTGTACCGATACGTTGAATGGTATTGATGATGATTTTTTTGGCTTCCTGTTCAACGGTTAATTTGGCTTCCTCCAAATTTTGTTGGATAAAGGCCATGGCCTCGGATTTGGCTTTCTTTTCAAGGGAGCCAATCAATTCTTTTTTGGCTTCATCGGCAGACAAACCAGAAATGGTTTCTAGTTTTTCTACCTGAATCTTATGGGAAACTTCAACCTCTTTCTGTTTGGCGTCTAGCTTATCCAATCTTTTTTGAAGGGATTCATTTTTTTGTTCTAATGAATGTGAGAGGTTTTTATTGCGATTCAGATCATTGTTGAGTTTGTTTTCTTTATCCCTCAATCTATTTTCTACTTCAGAAATCTTTTTTTCCCGTTGAAAAATTACCTTTTCGTGTTCTGATTTTAACTCGATAAATCGCTCCTTGGCCTGAAGTATTTTTTCGCTTTTGATCCGATCTGCTTCTCTTCTGGCCTGACTCAGAATTTCCTTAGACTCGGCATTGGCGTCGTCCAGTTGTTTGGTATTTTTTCTACGCTGTATAAATATCCCCATTACCACCCCAATCAGTATGGCTATGGCGATGAATATTATCATGTTGGTACTTTCCATTGGATTTATTTTTAATCATTAAAAAAGCCTGTATCAGCATAGAGTTTTTGTATAAACTCCTAAATAAACAGGTTTGAGGCTACACAACTGATCAAGGATCTGCTCTAGGCAGCTTGCTTTTACAATCATAACTCACCTCTTCTAAATTAAAGCTCGTTGAGTTTATCAAAAAATCACCAATACAGGCAGTATGTATTTTATTTAAAGAACTTAGTAATTAGAAAGATGTAAATCGATCAACTCAATTAATTCATTGGTTTTGGTTGACGGCTC
>JAAZUX010000019.1 GCA_018623955.1 Flavobacteriaceae bacterium
AATTTAAAACTTATAATAATGCTAAAAATAGTACTTTTAGAACGAATTACTTTGGATGGAAAAGAATTTTAAAATGTTGGCCAAAACCTTTTATGGGATGGAAAAAATTTTGGCTCTTGAGTTAAAGCAACTCGGAGCAGTGGATGTCTATGAAGGCAATCGTTTGGTTCATTTTACCGGTGATAAAGGTTTTATGTACAAGGCAAACCTTTGTTTGCGTACTGCATTAAAAATTCTAAAACCCATTTTCCAATTTCGGGTGGAGAACGAAAGTGTACTTTATGAAAAACTCTATCATTACGATTGGAGTAGTTTGCTCTCTGCGGATCAAACCTTTGCCATTGATAGCGTTGTTCATGGAAAGGTGTTCAATCATTCGCTATATGTTACTCAACGCTGCAAAGATGCTATCGTAGATCGTTTCCGGAAGGATCATGGAAAAAGACCGACGGTTGATACCCGTCATCCGGATATACGATTACACCTCCACATTTTTGATCAAAAATGTAATTTATCCCTCGACACTTCCGGTCGTTCTCTGCACCACAGGGGGTACAGATCCTTGACCAATATTGCTCCAATCAACGAGGTGCTTGCGGCTGGAATCATTATGTTATCGGATTGGGATCAAAGAACAGATTTTATGGATCCCATGTGTGGGAGCGGAACCTTTCTAATTGAGGCTGCTATGATGGCTTGTAAAATTCCTGCAAACCTCAATCGCAATATTTTTGCCTTTGAAAAATGGAAGGATTGGGACAATATCCTTTTTGATAAAATTAAAGATTCCAAACTCAATAGCGTCGTTTCTCCTGCCGGAAAAATCTATGGTTTTGACAAAGCTCCCTCTGCCATTGAAAAATCAACCACCAACATTAAAAATGCCGGGCTTGAGGATTTTATACAAGTCAATAGGGCCAATTTTTTTAACTCTCAAAAAATGGGAGATACCCCACTTCATCTTTTGACTAACCCACCTTATGGAGAGCGTTTGGATGGAGACATTAATACCTTGTATAAAAATTTTGGAGACACCCTAAAACGATCCTACCCCAATACACAAGCATGGGTTATCAGTTCTAATTTTGAAGCTTTAAAGTTTTTTGGACTCCGCCCCAGCAGAAAAATTAAACTTTTTAATGGAAAGTTAGAGACGCGTTTGTGCAATTTTCCTATTTACGAAGGAACCAAAAAAATCCATAAACTAAAAAAACAGAATCCGTCCGAGGATTAAAGTTTTACAGGGATGGCGTAAGTGAGGGTATAGTTGAAACCAGCCCCCCAAACATTTTCATCGGTTTTTTTGTTAAAACCGGGGATGTACAAATTGTCAAAATTGCCAGGACGGGTGTCGCTCATCAATCTGTTGAGCCTTAGACTGAAGCCCATGTAAATGTTGTTGATCATTTTTACTTTGATTCCTGCAATAATTTCTACCCATCTTGCTGACAGTGCATCTTGTTCTCTTATTTCAGGGCCTTTCTTTATAATTTCTGCAGGCCAATAATGGTTGATCTGATAGGGTTCGTATTCATTTACTTTTTGTTTGTGAAAACTATTTCCAATGCGCATCCCCAAATAAATGGCATTGTTCATTCCCTTCCAGTTTTTGTATAAATTATAATCAAAACCTAATTTCAGGTAGCTTCCTGATGTGGTGAAATTGATTTGTTCGGACTGTTGTGTTTTTCTTTCATTGCCCAATTCAATTGCCCCGTAAAACTCTGAGAAAAGTCTGATGTCTCCAACCAACTCCAACCCAAAATAGTCTTTATCCAATTGGGCCATAAACGGTTTTGATAGATCCAAACCAAATCGAATGGTATAGGGTTTCTTTTCCCTTTTTTTGAGGGTATCAACTACTACCTCTTCTACCTCCTCAACAAGCTCTTGGGCAATAGTCCAATAAACAGGTGTTTGCAGGCTAATGATAAACAGCCAAATGTGAACTTTTTTCATCGGAAAGGGTATCTCTTATTTTTTCAATGCTTTTAATCCAACCCTCACCTTGAGTGAGTTTATAGTAGAAAGGATTTTCGAATATAAAAGTGGATTTGTATCCACAGGCTCGATTGATATAGGTATCAAATTGGCGGTGATTGATTTGAAGGGAGTCACTCAGTGTTGGGGAGGATGTGTTCAATGTAAACTCATACTGGGTAAATTCATAATTGTTTCTCAATGGAATCGCGATGGAATCGCCGGAGTAGACGGTCAGGTCGTCTTCAAGGCCTATGCCTCGAATCAAAAGTTCCGTGACTCCTTTTTTGGCCTGAGGATTTTCATGATCCTTGAATAAAATGATCATTCTTGGAGTCGCCGGTGTCCCTTCGAGACAGATGTCGTCTTTCTCACAGGAGAACAAAATGAGAAACATCAGGAAAATGAAACTTCGGGGAGTCATTGGCTTATATCTTTTCCAAAAGTACGACATTTTCAACATGTTGGGTTTGGGGAAACATATCTATGGCTCTAGATCTGACTAGCTTGTATTGGTCTTTCATCAAAAACAAATCTCTGGCTTGGGTGGCATGGTTACAACTTACATAAACGATTTTCTCAGGTTTGAGAAAAAGTAATTGTTTTACTACTGCAGGGTGCATTCCATTGCGGGGGGGATCTGTAATCACCACATTGGCTTTTCCGTGGCGATTGATAAAATCTTGATTAAAAATTTTTCGCATATCACCCACTTCAAAAAAGGCATTTTTAATGTCATTTTCTTTAGCATTGGTTTGAGCAGCTTCGATTGCCTCTGGCACAGATTCTACCCCAACGACCTTGTTGCAATCTTTGGCGAGAAACTGAGCAATGGTTCCTGTACCAGTATACAAATCGAAAACCAACTCTTCGCCTTTGAGCCCTGCAAAGTCTCGGGCTATTTTATATAGTTCATAGGCCTGTTTGCTATTGGTTTGAAAAAAGGATTTGGCATTAATTTTAAAAAGCAGTCCTTCCATTTCCTCTGTTATGTAGTTTTTTCCATCATAACATATGATTTCTTGGTCGTAAAGTGTATCGTTGGCTTTACTGTTGATGCAATAAAGCAATGACGTGATGTCAAAATGCTTTTTTAGATGCTCCAACAGGGACTCGCGTTGGGCTTTATTTTCTCTGAAAAACTGAATCAAAACCATAAACGCCCCATCCTTGGTGTTTCGTATCATCAAGCTCCGTAAAAAGCCTTCTTGATCTCTTGGGTTAAAAAAATCAAGTTGATGTTTTAGTGCAAAAGCTTTTACCGCATTTCTAATTTCATTGGCCGGTTCGGCTTGCAAATGGCATTGGTGGATGTCGACGACCTTGTCCCACATTCCCGCTTTGTGAAAACCCAATCCTTTTTTTTCGATGATCAAAGATTTGTCAGCAATTTCATCGGCCGTCAGCCAGCGTTGATCAGAAAAGGCGTATTCCATCTTATTTCTGTAGAAGTAGGGTTGGGGTGCGGCCATTATATCATCAATTTCGGGGAGTGTCATCCCAGAGAAGTTTTTAAGGTTGTGCAATACCTCCTTTTGCTTGAAATGCAGTTGGGCTTCATAACTCATGTTTTGCCATTTACAACCCCCGCAGACACCAAAATGCTCGCATTGGGGCTCAATACGATTCGGTGAGGGTTCAAGGATTTCAATTAGATTGGCTTCAAAATACCCTCTTCTTTTTTTATAGGTTTCTACATTGATTTTATCTCCTGGTACCACCCCGGAAACAAAGATAACTTTGCCTTCTTCAGATTTTACCACTCCCTTTCCCCGGGCGGTTATATCAACTACTTCCAAGTTGTAGTGTCGCTCCGAAATGAATTTTTTTGCCATGTTGCAAAAATAGGATTGTTTTTTTACCCATTTCACAGATTTTGGGTAAACCATTGCCAAGAATTTGATTTCTGCTCATCAATGCATTAGGACTCCGATAAAGTGTAATTATATTCTTATTTTTGTGTTGGATTTTTTCCAGGAACATTAACTACCATTGAAAATTAATGATGAATACCACACAAAAATCACTTCAGGATTATTATTTGGATTTAGAGGCTAAACACGGTGCTCACGATTATCACCCACTGCCGGTTGTATTGGCCAAGGGAGAAGGAGTTTTTTTGTGGGATGTGGAAGGTAAAAAGTACTATGACTTTCTATCGGCCTATTCAGCAGTAAACCAAGGGCATTGTCATCCCGAAATTGTGGGAGCTATGAAAGCGCAGGCGGAAACCTTAACGCTTACGTCCAGAGCTTTTCACAACAACAAATTGGGGGAGTACATGAAGTACATTACCGAATATTTTGGTTTTGAAAAGGTACTTTGTATGAATACGGGTGCTGAAGGAGTGGAGACTGCTATAAAAATTACCCGAAAATGGGGCTATCAGAAAAAAGGAGTTCCTGAAAATCAGGCTCAAATCATCGTCTGCGATAACAACTTTCACGGACGTACCTCTACCATCATCTCTTTCTCTACCGATCCCAATTCCAAAGAAAACTTTGGTCCCTATGCTACTGGATTTATCCACGTGCCTTATGATGATCTCGAAGCTTTGGAAGCTGTACTGGAAACCAATCCCAATGTGGTGGGCTTTTTGGTAGAACCCATACAGGGAGAGGCTGGAGTATTTACCCCTGCGGAAGATTTTATCAAGGGAGCCAAAGCCTTGTGTAACGAATACAATGTGTTGCTCATAACAGATGAAATTCAAACTGGAGTTGGTCGAACAGGATCTTTGTTGGCGGTTTGTGGCAACTGTAATTGTGAACATACTTGCGAACAACAGGCCGACACCTATGTCCGCCCTGATATGTTGATATTGGGAAAAGCCATCAGTGGTGGTACTTATCCCGTCTCAGCAGTTCTCTGTGATGCTGCAGTGATGGATGTGATTCAGCCAGGTCAACACGGCAGTACTTTTGGAGGCAACCCTTTAGCCGTTACCATTGCCAAAAAGGCTTTGGAGGTAGTGCTCAACGAAAAACTGGCGCAAAATGCCAGACGTTTGGGAGCCATTTTTAGGGAAGAAATGAATCTCTTCATTGCCAAAAGTAATATCGTTAAGTTGGTCAGAGGAAAAGGTTTACTCAATGCCATCGTCATCAACGATTCACCCCAGAGTGATACCGCTTGGAACATCTGCTTAAAACTGAGAGACAATGGGCTTTTGGCCAAACCAACCCACGGGAATATTATTCGGTTCGCACCACCACTGGTGATGAGTGAAAAACAGCTCTATGATTGTGTCAGGATCATCGTAGAAACCCTAAAAACATTTGAACCTGATCGGTAGGTTTCATCCCCACATACGCTAGAGAATTGATGAAGGTATATTTCGACAATGCAGCTACGACTCCCATACGGAATGAGATCATTGAATTGATGACTCAAAGCATGTCGACGGCTTTTGGAAACCCTTCCTCAACCCACGGTTTTGGCAGAACTGCAAAATCGATGATAGAAACCGCTCGAAAAAGTGTTGCAAATCAACTCAACTGCGAACCACAAGAGATTATTTTTACCTCTGGTGGAACAGAGTCAGACAATATGATATTGCGCTGTGCTGTCAAAGACTTAGGAGTTAAGACCATCATCTCTTCTGTGGTAGAACACCATGCTGTTTTACATGCTTTGGATGACTTGGAGAAAGAAGGCGTGACCATTCATTATGTTGATTTGGATGAAAATGGTTCTCCTAATTTGGATCATCTGGAAAGTTTACTGAAATCCGATGATACGCTCAAATTGGTCAGTCTGATGCACATCAACAACGAAATAGGCAATGTGCTTGATTTGGATCGGGTAGGAGCCCTTTGTAAAGCCAATGGCGCCTATTTTCACACTGATGCTGTGCAAGGGGTGGGGCATTTTACATTTGATCTCAAATCCCAACCCATTGATTTTTTGGCTGCAGCAGCCCACAAATTTCATGGTCCTAAGGGTGTGGGCTTTGCTTATATCAGAAAAAAAACGGCACTAGACCCCTTTATCGTAGGTGGACCTCAAGAAAGAGGGCTAAGGGCAGGAACCGAATCGGTCCACAACATCATCGGTTTACAAAAAGCCATTGAGATGGCCTATGAAAACTTAGAAAAGGAAAGTGCCTATATCTTAGGTTTGAAAAAATATTTTATCTCCCAATTAAAGAATTTATTTCCCTCCGCACATTTCAATGGACTGTGTGGAAACTCGAAGAGGAGTACTTATACCCTAGTCAATGTAGCTTTGCCACTTGAAGATTCCAAATCTCAATTACTCGATTTTCACTTGGATCTCAAGGGAATTGCTTGTTCAAAAGGAAGTGCATGTCAGGCTGGAGCAGATTTGGGATCTCATGTTCTGGGTAATCTCAAGCGTCCCGAGGCCGTAAAAAAACTACCATCATTGCGGTTTTCTTTTTCCTCTTTCAATACTATAGAAGAGATCGATTATGTGATCGAGTGTCTAAAAGCATTTCAAAACTAGATCTGGTCTAATTTAGATTGTATTTCCTAAAAAAGGTAGTTTTATAAATTGATTTGTTTCCCACATTGTCCTCCACTTCCAATTCGAGCTCATGTTTTGCTGTTTCAAAAACTTTATCCGAAAAATCATAGGTTAGTAAGTTGCGTTTGGGCTCGTATTCAAACAATACCCATTGGCCATTGATCATTCCTCTGTAGGATTTGATCCCGGAAAAGTCGTCCGTAATTTTAAGCCTAATAAACTTGAACTTACTGAGCCATTGATTGGTTCTAAAATTGGATGGAGATATTTTGGGGCTGACAGAGTCCCTGGCCAGAGTAAAGTCTCCCATATCTTTTACTTTGGTAATCCAATAGCCTTCATCGAGTGTTGTGGGGAGAAAAGATAATTTTTTTTCTGTCTTTTTGGCGATAAAAGTTTGCCTAAGTTTGAGTGTGTCTTCCTCATTCGCCCTGAATTTGATTTGATAAGGGTTGTTGAATGGAAACAAATTTGGACTGATACTTAGCATGTTTTTTGCCTCCTTAATATTTATGATTGCATTTTCAAAAAAAGTTTTTTTGGGGAAATAGATTTCTTTGCCGTTCATTGTGAGGATATAATCTAATCGGGGTTCAATCAGTTTCCCTTCCAGCTTTTTGTTTGGAATTTTCTTTATAGTCCCCTCTATGTACATTTCGATGTAGGAAGAATTACCCGAAAAATCCTCAATGACAACTTTGACTTGATAAGATTTCCCTAACTCAATATTGAAAAGCCCTTCATCGTTCATGGACTTCATAAAAGTCAGTGGCTTGTGATTTTGAAAAAATAATTTTTGGATTTTATTCTTTTTTTGTTTGAATGCAGGATAGTCTACATTGACGAATAATTTTTTAGAGTCGGAATAATCCAGTTGGTCAAACTCAAACTGGACTATGGTTTTTCCATTGATGTCCACTCTTGCTTTGTAAATCCCATTTCTGCTGTAACTCAAATCTTGTCGGTCAAACATCTGAAGCCCAAGCCCCATTTTTCCGGAGGAGGTGATCATGGGCGTATGGTAAGTACTGTCATTGACTTTATTTAGTGAAACCCATTCCGAGTGCGTCAGTGTGTTATTTTTTTGAGGGTAAAACAAAAATAATTTTTGAATTTGTGGCCTCTGACTGTCTTTGATGGGTAAGTCGAACAGTAGTGGGTTGAGAGGCTTTTGACTTTCTGTATCTCTAATTTCAAAATGCAAATGAGGTCCGGAGGAACTTCCTGTATTTCCCGAATATCCGATCACCTCTCCGGCTGCAATGGTAAACTCCCCTTTTTTGGGGAATTGTTGGAGGGTGTAAGATTCCTTTTCGTATTGAATCGATTTGATGTAAGCTTCTATTTTGGGGGCAAATTTTTTGAGATGGGCGTATACCGAGGAGGTTTGATCGGGGTGGTCTATGTATATCGTTTTTCCATATCCTCCCAGCGATACCCTGACCCTGCTGACGTGTCCGGGGGCAATACTTTTTACTTCCCAACCCTCTTTTCCCTGGGTTTTGATGTCTATACCCAAGTGAAAATGAGTGCTTCTTGGCTCTCCAAAAGTTCCCGACAAGGAAAATGGAATGTCAAGGGGAGGAACCCATTCAGTCTTTTTTTGACTCCACAAAAAAGTTGCCATATGAATGACAATCATAGAGCCAATTAGTTTTATCTTCATTTTCAAAGAAAGTACTCTAACAAAAATACATTTTTTGAGAGGATATGTTCAATTCATACGAAAATGGTTTTTTTTAAATGCCTTACAATTATTATTTTTACTCAAATATAGAATCATGGCCCAAGATCTAACCAAAGAACTTTATTTTTATTACAACTCTTCTTACACCAAAACCCAATTGATATTTTTATTCCTTTGGTCGTGTTTGGGTCTAAGTCTGATTCTTCTTACCCCATATTTTTTTATCAGCTACATCATCCCAGTTTTAGGTTTTTCTCTTTTCATTTATCTTTTGAAAGCCTACAAAACGGCCTATCTGACCATAAAGGGACATCAGCTCAGTTATGGCACCTTATACAAAACTGTCATAGACCTGAGAACAGTCAGGAGAATTAAGAGTTTTGGAGGGGACTACATCTTCAAGACTGATGATAAAAATTACACCTTTCGTTCCAAGTATCTAGACAAAAACGAACGAAGGATACTCCATGAATTTTTCATACAATATGCCGACACACAGGAGGTCATTTTTCCATAAGAATTGATGGTCATCACCCTGTTAAAGTTTTTAAAATAAATGTCAGAAGATGAAATTATCGGATGGAATCCCTACTTTTGTAGTGTAATGTTTTGACCATCTTAATAAAGGTTCTGATGAATAATTTTGATGTTTTAGAAGAAAGAATTGTTCAGTTACTCAATAAACTAAAGGAAAATCATCTGTTGATTAATAAATTAGAAACAGAAAACCAGCAGTTTAGTCGAGATTCTTCTTCGCTAAAGGCAGAAGTTTCGGAACTCAAAAAGGAAAATGAATCCTTAAAGATGGCCAATGCCTTACTTGGCAGTAAAGAAAGTAAAGCGATTACCAAGCGCAAAATAAATAGTTTGATTAAGGAAGTAGATTTTTGCATCCACCAACTCTCAGAGGTTAGATAAATCATGAGCGAAAAAATAAAAATAAAATTAACTGTTGCCGACAGGGTGTATCCGTTGACCATTTC